>JAJYTM010000017.1 GCA_021793035.1 Microcaldota archaeon | reverse complement strand
GCAACGCTGGGCAATGAGCGGTCCCGTGTCGGGGTCGATCCAGACGTTCCTAGGAATGTCACATCAATCATACGCGCACCATTCAATGCAAAGCAGCTGCCTCAAATATCTACAATAATGTGTTTGCTCTTCAAGTCGGCGCTCTTAACCGAGAGCCCTGTGCCCTCGAGCAGGGCGTTCAATTCATCCGCTGTTATCCTTTTGTTGTGCGAAGCCGCATCTATGATCTGATTCAGTACGTTCATGTTATTAAATATTGCCTGCGCTATTGCCTTGTTCCTGGAGATCTGCTCATCTATGCCTGCGACTATGCGCTTCTGCTTATCTATGCTCTTCTTCAGCTTCTCTAGGGCAGGGTTCTCTACCTCAACCTTTTCTGCCTTCTCTACATAAATAAAATCCATGGCCTTGTGTATGTCGTCGAACTCAACCACATCCATGTCCGCATACTTCTTTATGCTGCATAGCGCATAATCGGCCACAGTGCCATGATTCACATAGACATGTGCATTGCCCTTTTCTGCCTCCGCTACCTCCGTATCTATGCCCTCTATGACACTCCATACCTTCGCTCCAAGTTTTCCGACTGCCTCCTTCGGGTCTATACCTAGCGATGATATGGCATTCTCTACATAGAGCGTGCCTACATTCGTCCACCTGGACATGAACGACATTATGCCCATGTCGCTATGCTTCCGTATCGCATTCTTCGCTTCTTCTTTGCTGCTTGCAAGTATATCAATTCCTAAGTTTTCCGGCGGTTTATACGCAGCCCTGGGCCTTATTGATCTGCCCTTGAAGTCCTCATAAGCATATGCGAGCAGTATCTTATCCTCTTGGTCGACCAGAATCATATTGCCCTTGCCGAACATTTCGAATACTATGCCCAAATGGGATTCTCCCTTCGATAGCGAAAGCCTCACTATCCTATCGTCATTTACCTTGGATATGCCGCTTATCTGGTACCCGCCTACCCTCTTCCTTACAGCAACTGCAAAATTGCTAGGCTCCCCATACTTCTCTGTGTATGCAGTGATGTGCAGCGTGTGCGAAAGCAAGCACATCACATTTGCCTTGAAATCCTTCCTGCTCAGTTTCAGTACAAACCTGCCGCTGCCCAAGTCATAGAACTTATCTATGTAGCTACCTTCCACTTGCTTTAGCTTTCCGACGAGCACCGAGATTTCAATATTGGATATCTCACGCATCCGTACTCGCTCCCTAGATATTTTTCAGCTTCTTCGCACCTTCCTCCTTCGCGATTCTAGAAAAGGATTTGGCCTTCTTCTTGGCATCTGAAATGCTCTCGAAAGCGGTGCCTATCTGCACTATGTCAGCGCCGTATTTGTAGGCGTTTCCGAGGTCGTTGAGAGTCATTATGCCTCCTCCTACTATGTACGGCACGCTTATTGACTGCTTCACCATTCTCACAAATTCGGGCGGTATGGGCCCGGCATGCTGCATGCGCGGGTTTGACCCCGTGTCAGTGAGTATAAATCTATGGCCAAGATATTCGCCTGCCATTGCAAGCGCCGCAGCTATCTTTGGCTTCTCCCTAGGCACTAGGTTGGCATCGCCCACCCAACCTACTGTGCCTCCCGGGTGCACCACTATATAACCTACAGGCAACGGTTCCAGATGCAGCTTCCTTATCAATGGAGCAGCGAGCATCTGTGCATGCGTTATCCAATAAGGGTTTCTGGCGTTCAGGAGCGACATGAAGTACAATGCATCTGCATAGCCCGTGAGTGTGCCTATGTTGCCTGGGAACAGCACGACCGGCGTATCTACTAGGTCCTTTATGCCTTTTGTTATTCTGTCCAGGGTCTCTCCCTGCACGCCCATGCTGCCTCCTATGAGCACCACATCTATGCCTCCATCCACCCCTGCCTTTGCTGTCTTGATCGCTTCGTCGTCCGTCTTATAATCATCAGGGTCTATCAATCCGAACAGAAGCGCGCCTCTGCTCTCCAGTGCTTCATTTATATACAATTCAACTCTGCCTTGTTTCATATTCATCGACCTTAAAAATTAATGCAATCTAGAAGCAGTTCTTTATCATGGCTACGCCTTCTACATCCATCTTTCCTTTTGGCGAGAACTTTAGGTCTTTCTTTATGCTCTCTATGCTTATTATCCTGTCGCTAACGAGGAAATCATACTCGTCTATATTAATATTCTTGGACCTCCTCCCAAGCCTAGCGAGAAGCGTGGGGACGTGCTTTGCCGGCGGATTGACATGCAGGTAATCCGCAGCGAGTTTCACCAGGCTCTGCTGCGTATGCGGCTGCCCGTCGGTGAGGTTGTACACCTTCTCCAGCGCGTTCTTGCTATCCGAAGCCGATACGAATGCGTCTGCTGCATCATCAACGTATACAAGGGTCATATGGTTCTCGCCCTTGCCTACATATCGGAATTCGCCTTTTCTGATCAGTTCGAAAACCTTGCAGAATGATGGCTTTTCGTAGCCCGGGCCGTAAAGCGTTCCAATTCTCATTATCGTGTAGTGCAGGTTCCTATGCGCAAATGAAAATGAGCGCAGGACCTGCTCTGCTATGTATTTGCTCTTTGAGTACGGAGTCTCTGGCTTGGCCTCCGAGTTTTCTGTGAGTATCTCGCCCTTCCTGTGATGCCCGTAGATGCTGATGCTGCTTGCGAATATGAATTGCATCTCATTATCGCCATCGTTTGCTTCCAATATCGCGTTGAGCAGGTTTTCTGTGCCTTCTACGTTGATATTCATCAATGTCTGGTATGTGTTCTTGTAATTGTATACTGCGGCAGCCATATGGAATACATTATTGACGCCTTTCGCGGCTTCTGCAAGTACCTGCTTATCTGCGCTGTTCTTCAGTGTCAGATCAGCGACATACGGTATAACCCCGGTAGGCATCGACTTCCATGCCCCTATGTCGCTCGGCTGCTCCTTTACCAATACCCTTACCTCATCGCCCCTGGCAAGAAGCTTTCTAACTACTTCCCTCCCGAGCACGCTCGTTGCTCCGGTGACAAGATCCACAGTGGGCTTATCCTTTTCTGGGTTCTTCATTGCCACCCCCTGCGCTTGTTTTGCCGTCGAGAATAGATACTGCCAACTCTCTTATGCGGCCCTCTGTCAATTTGTTTATGGCATAGGGTATCCAATCCTTGCCATAAGGTACATAGACGCTCACTTTTATCTTCTCTTTTATAAATTTACTCTGCCATCTTTTGCTGTATCCTAATGGTAACTCAAATATTAAATCCCTTTTGTATTGCTTATTCGCCCTGGCCAGCCTGTAAACGGTCTTTTCGTCGGGTTCCTGGATGTGCACCGTGGTCTTTAGCCCGTGCAGCCTGTTTATGCAATTCATATACACATCTATGTGCCCTTTCTGCTTCGTTTTTTCTTTCTCCTTGCGGCTCTCCTTAAGCTCATTCATATGGTAGTGCGATATCAGCTTCACCGAAGCGGCTTTTGGCACGGTCTCTATCGCCTGCTCTACCTTGGGATGCTGTAGCGGCAGTTCTATGCCGATGCCCTCGTATAGCTCCTTGTACCTCCTATACAAATCCACCATCCCCTTGAGGCCCAATGCATCCTCATACTCAAACCATACATTCACATGCGAGCTTTTCGCCGTAGTCAGCAGGGAAAGCATATTGTGCTCTATTATGCCATTGGGGAGCGTGATGCCAAGCTGCGACATGCGCACCGATATTGAGGCATTCAGGTTGAGCCTGGATATCTGTTTTATCAACTGCATGTAGGAATTGAGGTTGTACCTGGCCTTTCCTGTATCATTTACGTTCTCGTTGAGGAAGGTTATCGTGGCGGCCATATCCTTGTCATTAAGGTTCTTTGTCAGTTTGAAGGCGGCATTGACTGTGGTTCCGGATATGTGCTTCTTTATCAACCGGTATACTATGCTCTTCAGGAAAGTGTTCTGTTCTGACAATTTAATCACAATGGGTTGCTGCCGCAGTGTGCTCGCGGCAATATCTTTCAAGACTATTTACATGCATGCAGACCATTTCCAGACGTCTTGCGAATAGCACAATAAACGGATAACAACAGATAAATAATGATACTTATCTATAAAGATATAAAAGTTTATTTGATTTGTTGTGGTGATATCTTGAATACCGAACTTAAGCTGATGAGCTTGAAGGAGCTGTTCTCGAAGCTCCAAAATGACGTAAAGGCCTTCCTATCGGATACTAGGAATGCCCTAGAACGCAACAATGAGGTCGGCTTCGACGACATCAAGAGGGTACGGGAGCACATAACCGAAAGACTCAACAACGGCGAGAGTGTAGAGGACAACGAGGAGATACTCAAGGTGCTCAATCTGTTCACCATGGATAAGGCATTCCTTCAGATAACCAGCGAAGAGACGGAAGGCTGGGTAGAATTCCTCAATGCGATAGAAGAGCGCATGAATGGCCTGGATAAATATGCAACCACAAAAGAGGAGCGCCGAGATTTAGAGGAGATAAACGATGCTATTGCCAAGGCGAAGAGCCTGCTCAGGAAGTGATTTACGCCAATTATTAATATTAATTCGCTTAAGCTCGTCTGCGGAGCAATAACTTTGTTGCCCTTACCTTAAGCAAAGAACTTATCTCAAGGGCTATCGTGGCTGCCATGAGCAATGCCGATAAGGTGTAATCCCCCTGCATAAATGTATATGCGCTAAGCCCCAGCGGCAATGCTGAGCTCAACGCATTTAGCTCTGCGCCCCTTGCCAAGCTTCTTATAAGTCCTTTATTCGATACATCAAGCGATTCTCTGCGGAAAGCTATGTCCCTGTCCACTCTACGAAGCGCATTTCCTATAAATATGGGCGTTCCACTGCCCTCTTTAGGCAGCTGTGACCCATATATATCAGATACACCCTCAAGAAAGTGCCTCTCTATCTCTTTGACTTTCAGTACCTCGAGCTCAATAACATAGTCAGCTAGCTTGCTCCCCAACCCCATTGATCTATATTCATATCTATCATTTATTGCAGAATCAAATAGTTTTAATACTCTGTCGAGTCCCTGTTCAATGCCCGATGCCTTCTCACCCGACTCTGACAAGCCTTTTATATCATTAAATATTGATATGCATGCAGTATTGGTATAATGTAATTTCGACGTAAATATTATTTTGCTTGCCCATTCCTTCTGCCATACGCCCAGCTTATCCGTTTCGTATAGGGACTTTGCATTGTCATTTACATAAATCAGTGCATTTCCTACCAGATCCAGCGCAGCAGGGATAAACCTGCTGGCATCATCACCGGGCGCCGTAACAGGTATATTAAATACAAATGTAATCAGTCTGCCATCTTCGTTTTTAGTTTTTGCAAGCACATTGACTCCGGCGCTCAAGTGATGCAGTATATCCATCAATACCTCCGCCTCATCATCTATGATGCCTAGGAGAGCAGTCTTTTCGTGCACATTGAGCGCCATATCATAGCCACTCTCTAGTAACGATATCGAACTTTCAAAGAATTTGACGGCCTCTGCGTACTTTCCGGTGCCTATGGCTTTGAGCCCCCTGTCCAAGTCCTTCATGGACGGTTCTATCATGGGGCTCCCATACTTCTTATTGCGCAGCATCTATATCATCTTTAGAGCAACGATAACAAAGTTGTGCTACAGATATAAAAAGGAATCCGCGCAGTATTATAAACCTTGTGTCTATTTTATAAAACGTTCTATATAAACTTTTATCACTAATATCATCAGAGTGGTCATTATGTATGATTTGAAACGTGTTGGAGACGCGGTATACGAAATAGAGAAAGATGAAAAGCTGGGCATGAACGTACCGGTCAGGCTATACGCCAACAAATACATACTCGAGCACATACAGAGGGATAGGACGCTCATGCAGGCTGTAAACGCATCGATGCTTCCGTCAATAGTAGGCAGCATGCTCGTCATGCCGGACGGCCATGAGGGCTACGGCTTTCCCGTAGGGGGCGTTGCGGCATTCGATGCAGATAATGGGATTGTATCCCCTGGGGCGATAGGCTTCGACATCAACTGTGGGGTCCGTCTTGTGAAGACCAGCATGGAAGAGAAAGATATCAGGCCAAAGCTTAACAGGCTGATGGACTCTCTCTTCAAGAATGTTCCAAGCGGCGTTGGAAGCAAGATCAATCTCGGGTTTACAGAAGAGGACCTCGAGCGGGTCGCGACGGAGGGCGTTGAGTATATAATAGGGAAAGGGTACGGATGGAAGGACGACATCGATAGAACAGAGGAGAACGGCCACATAGCCGGTGCAAATCCAGACAAAGTGAGCAAATCTGCAAAGAGCCGCGGCAGGCAGCAGCTCGGCACGTTAGGCGCAGGCAACCACTTCCTTGAGGTGCAGAGAGTGGAAAGGATATTTGACGAAAGGCTCGCCAACGCTTACGGTCTGAAAGAGAACCAGATAGTTGTGATGCTGCACAGCGGATCCAGGGGATATGGGCACCAGGTGTGCAGCGACTATCTTGATACCTTGGCTACGTATCAGTCTAAGAACGGCATAAAGTTGCCCGATCCTGAGCTTGCATACGCATATCTCGATTCGAAGGAGGCGCAGGACTATCTCGGTGCAATGCGTTCTGCAGTGAATTTCGCATTCGCCAACAGGCAGATAATGATGAGCTCCATAAGGAAGAGTTTCGAGGAAGTCTTCACCAAGAGCGCGGACAGCATGGGCATGGAGATGCTGTATGACGTCGCGCATAACATAGCTAAGCGGGAGGAGCACAGCATAGAGGGCAAGAAGAAGATGCTCATGGTGCACAGGAAGGGCGCCACCAGGGCTTTCGCACCTGGCAGGCAGGAAGTGCCCAAGGCGTACAGGGCCTACGGCCAGCCAGTTATAATACCCGGCAGCATGGGCACTGCAAGCTACATACTCGCAGGAAGGGAAGAAGCCATGACTGAGACATTCGGATCGTCGTGCCATGGCTCAGGCCGGTTGATGTCCAGGCACCAGGCCATACGTGACATACCTATGTCGCAAACACTCGGAGAGCTCGAAAAGAAGCACATAGAAGTCCGCGTCAGGAGCAAGAAGCTCATAAGCGAGGAGGCGATGGAGGCGTACAAGAACGTCGATGACGTTGTAGCTACCATAAGCGAGGCAAAGATATCAAACATAGTCGCGAGGCTTGTGCCTATAGGCGTTGCCAAAGGCTAGGCAGCAAAGCTGCATTATTTATTTCTTTTCTGGCAAGTATGCTTAATGATGAATGAGGTAATCGCTGAGCTTTTGCTGTGAAGATAGGTAGGCGGGCTGAAAAAATGAGCGTTCTAACGATGCTCAACAAGAAGAGCATAAGGGTCACGGACATCGCGTCGCAATACTGGTGCGAGAGGCAGATGGAGCTGCGCTATCTCTACGGCGACAAGAAGAAGACCGTTGAGGAGAAAAAGGGCACGCTTCTGCACGAGATGCTCGAGAACGAGACGAACGTGCCTGTGCTCCTGGAGCCCAAGAGCTATGCGGACTACATGTACAAGACCCTCTATACAAGCTCGATAGCCCTCTCCGCGCTAAAGGAGAACGGCAGGACGAGGGAGGTGCAGGTATTCGGGAGGATGGAAGGATTCAACATGGTTGGCAAGATAGACCAGCTCAATTTCAGGAACGAAGTAGTCACTGTTGAGGAGGACAAGACAAGGGCCAATGACAACCTGCCAAATGCGTCGCAGATGCTGCCCAACAAGGTACAGGTGATGTTCTACAGGTCTATGCTTGAGGATATACAGAACGGCACGTATACGCTAGAGGATTTCAGGAAAGCCTACTATACGGAGAGGCTCGTGCTTACCGACGAGTTCAGGCGCCAGCTCGCCGCAATGCACATAGAGCAGAGCAAGCACAGCATGCAGTACGTGGAGAAGGAGTTCTTCTCGAAAGTCAAATCGATGGGAGAGATAGGCGACACGCTGTACATAAAATACATAAACCAGTTCACCGAGGATACGATAAAGATATACAAATTCCAGTACAGCCGCGCCGAGCTCGAGAAGAGCAAAGAATTTGTATTTAAGTACTGGAAAGGTATAAGGAAGGCGCTGCCGGTGCCGAAGGAGGAGAAGTGGAAATGCAACTACTGCGTATTCTTCGGCAAGCAGTGCAAGGTATGGTGGGGCCAGAAGACGATATCATGAAGCTCGACAAGGATTCATTGAGGAAGGATTTTTCGAAGGACTACAAGTCGTACTATTCGACAGAGCTGTTCGAGCGCGAGGGCTTCATAAGGAAGAAGTGCAAGGCGTGCGGCAAGAATTTCTGGACGCTCGATGCAGACAGGGAGCTATGCGGCGATTCGGAGCACGAGCCATACTCTTTCTTCACCGGCAAGACCTCTGACATAAACTATGCGGACTTCTGGAAGAAGTTCGCGAAATTCTTCAAGGAGAACGGGCACAGCGAAATAGAGAAATACCCTGTGGTAAGCCGCTGGAGGCAGGACCTCTACTTCACCATAGCGAGCATACAGGATTTCCAGAGGATAGAGAACGGAAGGATAAGCTTCGAATACAGCGAGAATCCTTTGATAGTGCCGCAGATGTGCATGCGCTTCAACGACATACAGAATGTCGGCGTTACGGGCAGGCATCTCACTGCATTCATGATGGCCGGGCAGCATGCCTTCAACTACCCCAAGGAGGGCTACTGGCGCGACCGCACGATGGAGCTCAATTTCAAGTTCCTCACAGAGATCCTGGGAGTGAAAAAGAAAAGCCTGACATATACGGAGGATGTATGGGCGATGGGCGACTTCTCAGAGTTCGGCCCGTGCATCGAGGCATTCTCGAACGGCCTGGAGCTAGTCAACAACGTGTTCACGCAGTTCGAGAGCAGCAACGGGAAAGTGAGCGAGCTGAAGGGCAGGGTAGTGGATGTCGGATGGGGCTTTGAGCGCCTGATATGGTTCAAGAGCGGCAAGCAGACGCTATACGATTCAGTTTTCAAGGAGCAGCTCGAGTACATACACAGGAACATGGGCATAAAGCCCGATCACGCAAAATATGGCAGCGTGGCATCCATAGCAGGGTACATAGACATAGATGCATCGAAGGCCGGAGAGAACTATGAGCAGGAGATAATGCGCAGGTCCGGCATAAGCAGGGAAGATTACTACTCCACGATAAAGCCCATGCAGTCCGCATATGCCGTCGCGGACCACATGCGCACGCTTCTATTCGGCATAACTGACGGCGCCCTCCCAAGCAACGTAGGAGGAGGCTACAACCTGCGCGTCATACTGCGCAGGGTTTTCGATATCGTGAACGAATACGGCATGGACATAGACCTGATGAAGCTGATAGAATCCCATGCGAGAGAGCTGAAGCCGGTATATCCTGACATAGACACAGCTATAGACGAGATCGGCACGATAATAGACGTTGAAAGGAAGCGCTACAACAGCACGAAGAGCTCTGCTAATGCCATAATAGACTCGATAATAAGGAAGAAGGAGAAGCTGACCGCCGAGAAACTGAGGACCCTCTATGAGAGCAACGGCATAGCTCCGGAATACATAGCGAAGGAGCTCGGCAAGAAGGGCATTGACGTGGAGGTGCCGGAGAACTTCTATACCTCGATAGTCAAGAGCGACTTCGTCGAAGGCAGGAAGGAGAAGCGCAGCAAGATCGACATAGATGTCAGTGGCATCAGCAAAACGAAGAAGCTGTTTTACGATTTCGCAGAGGAAGCGAAGGCGAAGGTGCTCAAGGTTGAGAACAACATGGTGGTACTGGACAGCACGCCGTTCTATGCAGAAAGTGGAGGGCAAGAGGCTGACCACGGAACGATAAACGGCATCAGGGTCGAGGATGTGCAATCAGTAGAGGGGGTGATAGTGCACATGATGCAGTCTAAGCCCGATCTCAAGGTAGGGCAGGCAGTAGAATGCCGCGTAGATGCCGAAAGGAGGGCAAGGCTGATGGCTCACCACACTGCAACGCACCTTATAAGCGCAGCCGCTAGGCAGGTGCTAGGCAAGCATGCATGGCAAGAAGGTGCCAAGAAGAGCGCAGAGAAGGCCCACATAGACGTAGCGCATTACGAAAAGCTCACGGAAGCGCAGGTTAAGGAGATAGAGTCGACCGCGAACAAGTACATACTCAACGGGATAAAGGTTGCGGTTGAAGAGATGGGGCGCTCAGAAGCGGAATCGAGGTTCGGCTTCTCGATATATCAGGGCCATGGCGTGCCGGCAGCGACGATGAGGATAGTGCAGATACATGACTTATCGGGCAGGCTGATAGATGCGGAGGCATGCGGCGGACTTCACCTGATGAACAGGGAAGGCATGATAGGGATAATACGCATAATAGGCTCGTACAGGATACACGATGGAATAGATAGGCTGGAATTCGTGGCCGGGCCAGCCGCGCTGGACTACATAAACAGCATGGATAGGACACTTAAGAGCATTGCAGCTTCGGCGAACATTGATTTGGACAAGCTTGAAGCTGGGGTGGGACAGAAGCTCGGCGAGCTCAGGGAATACGCGAAGGAGTACTCAAAGCTTTCCGATGAGCTCAGCGGGTATGTGGCCAAGGAGATAGCCGAAAGCGCTAAGGGATCGAGTCTTGCAAGGCGCCTGGATTACGACAGGAAAATGCTGAGGTCGATAGCATCAAAGGCGGTTCTGATAGACACCAAAGCGATTGTCATACTGTACAATAGCGCAGGAGAAGCAGTGTGCGCTGCAGGAGAGCATTCGGGCATGAGCGCAGTGCAGTTCATCACGGAGAACTCAAAGAAGCTTATTGGAAATAGCTTCAAGGGCGGGGGTTCAGAAAGGATTGCAGAAGGAAAGCTGACAAAATAGCAATATAGGGGCGCGGCCAAAAGGCCGCGCATAAGGTTGGGGTTTTCAAAAAGACAGCATAACCTATTTCCTGTATTTGTAATACGTGGTTATCTCACCGTATTTGGCATCTATCTTGTTATGTATATAGCCAAATACGTCCTTCGGCTCCTTCCCGTCCCTGAACCTTGTCTTGACTAAGAAGCCGTAATCGCCATCTGCAACATACACTTCCTCAACATCGTCGAAGCTTATGAGCTTCTCGGCTACGGTATCTGGATCGGCATTATCCTTGGGGTTCACAAGGTAGAACTTGTAGAACCTCTTTCCGTCGCGCTTTATGCTGTACTGCTGCTCCTTCTTTGCGAAGAGCGTTTTAGCCGCACTTTTGGAACTCGAATTACCGTTTCCCACCACCATGAAATCACTTTTTATTATAATTGAGAAGGTCTGACATTGTTATTGTCTTTTTCGTCCCGCTGAGCGCTTCCGGAGATTCGTCATATTCTATGTGCCATGAGTTCTCGCCATCCTTTACAACTCTGACAGGCCTCTTGTCATCATCAAGCACGTGCTCTTTATCCACTCTATGTATTATTCCCATGGTTACCACTGCAGTTTATTGTTGAGATCATAAAGAGGATGCGCACCGATGCGGTGCGCACCTAAGGTTTGGGGTTTGTAAGAAAACCAGCTTGAATCTGGGTGTGGGAAAGGAGAAGCGCAAAACGG
>JAJYTM010000016.1 GCA_021793035.1 Microcaldota archaeon | reverse complement strand
GCATTGCAGCTCGCTTGTCATTATCTTACATAGCCCCATCGTCTAGTGGTCATTGCAATGCGCAACCATAAAAGGACGTCAGGCTCTGGACCTGAAAACGCCAGTTCGAATCTGGCTGGGGCTAAATATATTTAGGCGCAACAATGGATGACTATTATCTAGCGGGGGATGAGCGCTTCGGATATGTGAGCTCGCACATGTACTCGCTCATGACAAAGGTGCCAATGGCGAATAAGCTGTACGATTTTGCACTCTCAGACATGTCTGGATTTGACGTCTTCTCCTATCTAAAGGATAGGAGATTCTTCTCGGATTTCCGAGGTTTGTTTACTTCATGGGATCACCGCAGTAGTCGCATTCGGTATCATTGCCTCATTGCACCATTCGTGCTCATTCCATTGAAGTACCACAGGCTGCGCCAATTCGCCAGCCAATAGAATATTAAATGTTACTGCCTAATACTACTGTGATTCAATGGCAGACGCAAAGCCAGCTGCAAAAGCAGCAGCTAAAGGAAATAAAAACATAATGATTATTGGCCTAATCATTGTCGTAGTGATAATAGCTGGGGTGATCCTCTTCGGAGCTAAATCGGGCGGTTCGCTGGGCTCCGGTGCGCCATACGTGAGTCAGAGTCAGGCGCAATCGTTATTCGGTGCTGGAGGTGCATATAACCATTCGGCGGCTACAAATGCGTCTGCCATAACTGCGCTGCTTGGCTCGATACAAACTCCTTCCAAGTACGCTAACAATGTAACGGCGGCATGGAAGGTCGAATATATAGACAACACAACGCACACTGGCATGTTTGAGATAATCCTCCAGATGAATAATGCGCGTGCGCAGTCGCTCTATGCACAGGCCCTCAATTCATCTTCACAAGCATTTAGCATAGACAACGCCACTGTAAATGGGATGGTATACTCGGCGCAGAAGTTCGCAGATACTGCAGGAATCATAGGCTACAAGAACAGCGATCTGGTATTGGTGTTTATGAACGACAGCGGCATTAGCATCCAGAATGTCGCATCGGTAGTCGCATCGGACCTGCCATAACGCATGTTCGCCTTCTTTTTTTCTTTCTTCATCTTACAGGCTTGGCCTTACTATCCGAAGTGGCGGAGTTGAATAAATAGGAAAAGATTTAGGTGCGACTGCCAATCATTAAGCGAAGAGTGTGATGCAGAAAGGGTACTGTTTAATGATATTTAATGTCATCCGATATTGGCTTGGCATTACTCAAGGATACGCCCTATGTAGGAATATATAAATACCTTTTAGTTATAAAATAATATAACTAAGTGGTTATTATGGAATTGCCCATTTCAAACGTTTTAAAAAGAAGAAGCGAATTGGAAACTGCTCAGCTGGAGGATGACGTCATAAGCGTATTGACCAATATTACAGATAAAATGGCTCTGCATGGCGGAACCGCGATATGGAGATGCTACAACGGTAAGAGATTCTCAACTGATATAGACGTATATGTATGGGATGAAAACTTCAAAGAAAAGTTTGTTGATGCAGCAGCAAACGTAGGCGTAGGGGTGGCAAAGTTCAGAGAGAAGGGAGTGACCTTTATACATGTAAAAAAGAACAACACAGAGATAAAGATAGAGCCCAGGAACGTAGAGAAGGAGGCCATACTGATGCCATACGAACGCATTGATGGATCAAAACTTAACGTGCTAGTGCTATCGCCCGAGGACCTGATCCTCGAAAAGATAGATGCATATAGTGATCGGAAGGCCTACAAAGACCTATATGATATAACCATACTTCTGAATAGCGTAAAGGCTCCTAACAAAATTAAAAAGGCGCTCTCGGAATTTGCCAAAGATATCCCAACGCCTGATGAGAGCGTTCAAAGTCTCACTGAATTCAAGGCCACAGTCTATGCCGGTGTTGTGCCGACATACGCAAAAATGGCTGACTTCATTAAAAGGTGGTTGACATGAGATATACAAGGATTTTCCTTGAGTATTTCGAGAAATTTCCAGCATTCACTGTGAAAGATGTCAAACTATTCCTGCAAAAGAATGGAGCGGACAGAGGCTACTACAAAGTCTTCATGCATAATATGATAAAAAGCGGGAGAGCATTTACCATTAGAAGAGGGCACTATACACTTCATGATGACCCAATGGTAGCAGGCTTTGCATTCTCGCCGTTCTATTATGGCATGGAAACTTCGCTCACTCATTATAAATTGTGGGATTATATGACGCCCATAAGCATAATAACGACTAACAGGATTAGGGGGGGCAGTATAGAATTATTCGGAAGAAATGCAAGCATAAGAAAGGTGCAAAGGGACAAATTTTTTGGATATTCGATGGTTCAGTACAAAGATATGTACATACCTATGGCGGATGTTGAAAAGACGTTTATTGACTCCGTATATTTTCACGCGCGCTTCAGTAGACCAGTTTATGCCGCAATGGTAAAAAAGATTGATAGGAAAAAACTGAATGACTACCTAAAGCGTTATACTGAAATAATAAAGAAGCAGGTCAATAACTTAATGAGCTAGGGATTTAAACTCGCACGTCATTTATTTCTGTTGTCAATGATGCGACTGCCGGGATTTGAACCCGGGCTTCTGCCTTGGCAAGGCAGTGTCCTACCAGGCTAGACTACAATCGCTCGCATGCATATTCAAAACTTCCTCAATATCTGAAAAAATATCTAAATACCTTTCCGCTTGACGCACCTATTAGCAACTGCACCTATTAATATAAAACAAAAAAAGAAAAAGGGAAAAGGTAAGCGCTAATTGTCAGCCCAGAGCAATCTCTATCTGCACGTTGTCCGGCACAGGTATCCTCATGAGCTGGCGCAGGGCCTGCTCGTTCGCATCTATCTGGATTATGCGCTTGTGGAAACGCATCTCCCATTTCTCGAACGTGTGGCTCCCGTCTCCGCATGGCGTCCTCCTCGTGGCATGCTTTATCCTCTTGGTTGGCAGAGGAACTGGGCCTTTGAACTTGACGTTTATTGTATCGGCTATGAGCTTTATCTGCTTGATTATAGTATTCAATGAGTCGATGTTCGTGCTCACGAGCTTTATAGTTGCCAGGCCCATCTATTCACCATCATGCCTTTGGAGTGACATCCAGGACTACGCCTGCAGCTATGGTCGTGCCCATGTCCCTTATGGCGAACCTGCCCAGCGGCTGGAAGTCGCTGAACTTTTCTATCACAAGAGGCTTTGTCGGTTTGACCACCACTACGGCAGCGTCTCCGGTCTTTATCGTCTCCGGGTTTTTCTCTATCGTCTGACCTGTCTTTATGTCCTTCTTTTCGAGTATGTCCGTTATGGTGCACGCTATCTGTGCAGTATGCACGTGGAACACTGGCGTGTATCCCCTCGCTATGACGTTCGGGTGCTGCAGAACCACTATCTGCGCCTTGAATTCTGACACGACAGTAGGCGGGTTGCTTGTTGGCCCAATCACGTCTCCCCTCTTTATGTCCTTCTTTTCAACGCCCTTTATGTTGAACCCGACGTTGTCTCCAGGCTCTGCCTTCTGCAGCTGCTGGTGGTGCTCCTCTATGCTCTTTATTTCGGTCTTTATGCCTGATGGCATTATTATTACTTGGTCTCCTATCTTCATGACCCCGGTCTCGACCCTTCCCACTGGTACTGTGCCGAATCCCGATATGCTGAACACGTCCTGTATAGGCAGCCTGAGCGGCTTGTCAAGGGGCTTTACCGGAACGGTAAATGTATCGAGGGCCTCTAACAGAGTAGGGCCCGTGTACCATGACATGTTGGCTGGCTTTGCAGAGACGTTGTCGCCCATCTGCGCGGAATAAGGTATGAACAGCATCGATTCTGTCTTGAATCCCAAAGGCTTCAGGAGATCCGTAGCTGCCTTCTTGGCGTCGTTGTACTTGTTCTGGTCGTACTTGACCATGTCCATCTTGTTTATGCCTATTATCATCTGCTTTATGCCGAGCACGCTTGCAAGTATTGCGTGCTCCCTCGTCTGCGCCATCACTCCATCTGGCGCGCTTATCACGAGCACCGCGGCATCTGCCTGGCTTGCCCCTGTTATCATGTTCTTTACGAAGTCCCTGTGGCCAGGTGCATCTATTATCGTGAAATAGTACTTTGAAGTCTGGAACTCCCTGTGCGCTATGTCTATTGTTATTCCCCTTTCTCTCTCCTCCTTCAGCGAGTCCATTACGAATGCGAACTCGAACGAGGGCCTGTTCAGCTGCTGCGTTATCTCTTTGTACCTGGTGAGGTCCCTGTCTGATATCGCCTTCGTCTCGTACAGCAGCCTTCCGACTGTGGTTGACTTTCCGTGGTCAACGTGCCCTATAAAAATCAGGTTCATGTGTGGTTTGTCTGCCATTTAGTTCACCTTATAAGTATTATTTCATAGCCTAATCCGAAGATTGGGCATAGTAAATTCAGCGCAAATAAATAAAAGCGTTTCTAAGCTAATGTCTCACAATAAGACACTATATTCTGCTACCCAATAATATTTATACTTTACTGTTATCCGATGCCGTAACAACGAGGGAACTGCCCTTGACTTCGCGGTACGTGGCGAACACCCCTACAGTTGCTATTATGTTTGTTATGAGCATAACAAGGAATATGCTGTCTGTGAAGTGCGGTATGAGAATGCCATAGGCTATTGGCAGCGTGGCTATGACCGCGGGAGCGAGGCCCCTGGATATGTCGAACATCACGAAGGAGTGCTCTATCCTCATCGCGCGTCTGTCCTTCGAGAACATGCCCTTTATCATGGGTATGAATAGGTACCGGATGGGCAGTATCAGCACAGATACCAAGACGGCGAACACAACAAGAGCGACGCTAGCGCCTGGAACCGTGAACAGCATGCCGAGGTACACGAAGAAGAACGTGCTCACGAAGAACACTATCTGGTTTTGGTAGTCCTTGATGTCCGCTATTATGTCGGGCGCGGCGAAATATTTTTCTATGATGCCCACATTGTGCTTCGCATCTACTTCAGTCTTCCTTGAGCCTATGTTGGCAATGAGGAGCCCGAAAACGAACACGGTCATGGCGCCGTTGAAGCCGATGCTCTGCGTCAGCCCGTACGTGGCGACAACCATGGCTATGGTGAGCATCCAGCCGTAGCCCTTGCTGTACGTCTTGAACCTGTTTAGTATGTAGAGCCACAGGAATGCCGATATTGCTGCGGCGAAGACCGAGCCGAAGATGGTGTTGAACACGAGCACGGCGACGAATCCCGCCCCCGCGTTCTGCGTGGTCAGTATCTCAAACAGCACCAGCGGTACTATTAGGGTCAGCACATCGGAAGTTACAGCCTCGTATATTAGCGTCGTCTTCAGGTCCTCGTTTATCTTCGTGAGCGACACTATTATTGGGAGTATCAGAGTGCTTGGCCCCGCCAGGGCGAAACCGAATATGAATGATTCCTCGATATTCCATCCGAATATGTAGAGCGCTATGGCTCCGAGTATTATGCCCGATACCGCAGTAACGGTAAATGTGAATAACGTTGCGCGGCCGAGCACGCGCTTGAGGCTGTTGAAGTCAATGTTAAGCCCTACCCTGAACAGTATGAACGCTATCGCAGTAGCAGTTATGAACGGCGTGAGCCTTGCTATGACGCTGCTTGGCGATGTCGATACCACGTGTAGAACGGGGCCAAGCAGCAGCCCTATAAGCATTAGGGGCAGTATGTTCGCTATCTTCACCTTGGCGAACAGGGCGTTGAGTATGAAACCGAAGAATACGAGTGCGGAGAAGAATATGAAAGCGGTGTTTACGTCTATCATCTATACGCACTCACATCTATATTGCAAACAGGCGCCTCACAGGAGCTTCTGCACGCCACTATCCATATTGCTACCCTTATCATTATAAAGGTTTTTATCGGCGAGCGACTGCCTGACCGAATCTACTATCTCTTTCATGCGCTTCTCCTTCATCCTCGATACGTACAGGTAGGTTTCGTCCTTTGTCCTGCGCGTCACGAGTATTATGGTCCTGCCAGACTTAAGCCTGCCTGCGCGGCCTTTCCTCTGTATCGTCCTTATCTCGCTCGGTACGGGCTCGTAGAACACCACTGCATCTACGCTCGGTATGTCCAGGCCCTCCTCACCTATTGAAGTGGCGACCAGTATGTTGAACTCGCCCATCCGGAAGCGCTCCACAACTTCGTGCTGCCGTGCCTGCGTATTGCCCTCCTTCTTGCCTACGAACGCGTATGCCTTCATGCCGTTCGCGTTGAGCACCTCCACTATCCTTTTTATGGTCGAGCGGTATTGCGCGAAAACCATTACAGTCTTGCCGTCGAGCTTCTCCCTGATCACCCTTACTAGGGCGAGCATCTTTGGGTGCTCCTCGCCGCGGTCCAGCGCCTCCTTCGCCGCTTCTATGGCGCTCTTTATCGTTGGATTGGAGAGCATGCTGTTTACTGCCCTGCTCTTCTTCTCCCTTTCGTTGAGCGTGCCCATGTAGCTCAGAAAAGGGTATAGCCCCTCCGTGCTGGCGAGCTCGTACGCATGTGCCATGTCAAGCACGTACACGTAGTTGAACAGAGCCATGAAGCGGTAGTTTTTCGCCTCTATCTTGTTAATGCTTTCGCCTATGGCGAGCAGCCGCCTCTTTGGGAGGTTGTCGTACTTTTTGAATGGACTCAATCCTATGCCGTACAGCTTGGCCAGGTGCTCCTCTATGATCGGCTTTATCATCGAGGTTATGCGCTCGACGGTGCTGCCCATGTCCACATATATCACTTCGGTGTACTTGTCCATCACATATGGCGTGACATCGGGGTCTATGGCGGTCCTTATTTCAATGTCCTGTATGCCGAGCGTGTCCACAAGCCTGTTTATCTTCTTCTTGTCGCTGCCGGGCGATGCTGTCAATCCTATTACCTGCACGCCGTTGAGCTTGCATTCGTCAGCTATGTAGGTATATGCATATTTGCCCACTGCCTTGTGGCACTCGTCTATTACCACCAATCCAAAGTCGGATAGGTCAAGCCTCGCCCTCTTCATGTCGTTCGCAACGGTCTGCGGCGTCGCAACGATTATCCTGGCGCTCGCTTCGAGAGCATAGCGCTCCTTGGCGCGTATGCCTCCTGTGAGCAGCAAAATTGATTCCTTATCCATGTTGAGCAGGTTTGACATAGTATGGTAATGCTGTTCGCTGAGCGGCTTGGTTGGCGCTACCATAAGGACGCGCTTGCCCCCGTAGAGCACGCGTGCCATGTTTATCGCAGCTATTAGCGTCTTCCCGAGGCCCGTAGGCAGTATTACCAGGAAGTTCCTGCCAGAAGCTGTCCTTTTAGATATGTTTATCTGGTAAGCCCTTGGCTCCACTGCCTTCGTATTCAGCAGCACGTTATACGGGCCCAGCTGTTCCCATGCATCTGGCATAATGCCTCAGCGCCTCTTGACCTTTGTTATATAAGACTTGAGGCTTTCCAGCGCATCTTTCTTTGAGTCCTCGAGCTCTTTCATCTTGATCGCCTTGCCTATGGGCTCCAACAAGTACCTTTTGTGCTCGGGCGATATGCGTATCATCTTTTCGTAGCCTTCAGGAAGCCTGGCGCACCAAAACCGCCTAGTCTTCATGATGTGCACGTCTTCTCCATTGTCGTCCGTTGCATCAAACTCATATTTTAGGTCAAACCTGAATCCCTTGTCAAAATTCAGCCCTTTCAGGCCTGTTTCCTCATAGATCTCGCGCCGCGCGGTAGCTTCATCATTCTCGTCCTTCTCCTTACGGCCTGACGGGCCTATGTCTATCACGGCCTTTTTGGCCTCGCTGCCGGTCCTCTTGTAGTGCGCATTATCCTGCTCAAGAAGCAGTACATTAATCCTGTTGCCGCTGCCCGCGTATAGTATTGCGCCGCAAGAAATCTCCCTCTTTGTTTTGACCTTTTCCATCACGCAACGACCTTATAAACTTTTTTATATATTCTTATCTAATAAAGGTTATAATAATTGCCTTTATGCTAGGGCAAAGCTTGCGCTGCAGTAGCTCAGTGGGAGAGCGTCTGGCTGAAGAGGGCTATTTGTCAGTATATGCCCCCAGGTACCAGAATGTCGTCGGTTCAAATCCGGCCTGCGGCAATCTGCTTATCCAATGATAAGTCTCATACGCCCTTTGCACGGGACTTCCGGGCTTAAAGTGTACGGGCTTGATGCATTGCAGAAAAGGCTTAAATATTAAGTACGTTGCTATATCGCTGCGGTAAATGGTGAGCAATATGGAAACTGCAGACAATAGGGGGAATGAGATAGGATACATGAAGCAGCTGGAGGTAGACACAAACAGACTCGTCTCTGATTTTGGAGCCAGCAGCGTAATCGAGCTGATCAAGAAGCCCTCTTTCCGGTGGCTTCAGTAATGGGCTGCTGAGCTCACATAGGAACTTTGATGCTTTTTATTCGGGACTTTTAGAGGGGCGGAAAAGCGCAATAGTTTCGGGGTTAAACCCTAGCGGCTCTTTTCATCTCGGCCATATTGGCGTGTTCGATACTAACCTGTTCTTCCAGAAGAGGTATGACATTGACGTATACGCACCCATATCCGACGATGAAAGCTATGTCAGCGGCAAGATAAGGAACCAGGATGAAGGTATAAGGAATGGCTTAAAGCTCGCGAGGGAGTATCTTGCATATGGCTTCAACCCAAAGAAGACGCACATTATAATAGACCAGATATATACCAATATATACAACCTTGCGATAAAATTATCCAAGAGCATAACGCTGAGCACCAACAAGGCGGTGTACGGCTACGTCAATTCCGACAATATAGGCCTTAACTTTTACCCGGCGGTGCAGTCCGCGCATGTGGTATTTCCCGAAACGCTCGGAATGCGGAACGTGCTGGTTCCAATAGGTCCTGATGAGGATCCGCATCTGAGGGTTGCAAGGGATGTAGCTGAAAAGTATGGTTACGAGAAACCGGCGGTGCTGCACGGCAGGTTCCTTCCCGGATTAGACGGCAGGAAGATGTCAAAATCAAAAGGCAATGCGGCTTACCTATCAGAAGATGATGCAACCTTAAAGAAAAAGATCTATTCGGCGTTTAGCGGCGGGAGAGGCAGCATAGAGGAGCACAGGGCGCTGGGAGGCGTGCCGGAGATAGACGTTGCCTACATATACCTAAAATACTTGTTCCTAGAACCGAAAGAGGCAGGGGAAGTAAGCGAGGAATACAAGAGAGGAAGGTTGCTCAGTAGCGAACTGAAAGATATGCTCTGTGAGAAGGTGCTCGAGAGAATATACAGGTTAAAGGAAAACTACAGGAGGATAGGTGAGAGGGAGCTTTCCGCTTCAATACTGAAGAACGACGATATAGACCTGGAGGAGCTTCTGGACAAATACGAGATATTAGGGTAGGTTTGCTCGCCTTGAGCCCCCTATCCTTATTATTTCGTCCAAATCGCTCTCCAATTGCTTCTTTGGGATGCCTGACCAATGGTTCACTTCCTTTGCAAATATGCTTATACTCTCTTGATTCTCCTCGCCTCCAAGGTCGTTGATGAAAAGGGAGTAAACTTTGTCAAATTCATCCAGCAGCCCTTCTGGATACCTGTCTATATGGCTGTTTTCAATGGCGCTTTTCCTCCTAATCAGCCTCGCCATATGGTCCATGCTCAGCTGCGCATCTATCCTATCTGCCAGCCATTGATCCGTATCGCTCTGCTTTGCCTCGCTCAACGAGTCTGCCTTCATCTTTTCCTTTACCGCATTTATTATCGCAGAATGGACTTCTTCTTTCCTCGCGTAATTCCGGGCGTTTTCCATCCCCATAGCGTGCGCATTCATCAAGCGCTCCAGCAGCTCTTTTTCGCCCATTTGGTTCCTGAGCGCCGCCGCCAAAACACCCCAATCCTTGCTTATCAGCGAGCTTATAGAGCCATATTTCTTCTCTATAAGCCAGTATATGTCCTCCGTGTGCTTCGCTACTTCCACCACGCTCTTTGCGCTCTTGTCCGACTCTATGTCTTTTATGGCATTGAGCTTCAGTGAGATGAGCAGTGGCGGGCTTACTACCTTTATCGTGCCGTTCAGGAATTCGCTTTCCACCAGGGTTATCATGTCGCTGTCTGTTATTATTCTTCCCTTATCGGCAAATCCAGGCAGACTGCCTTCTCCTCCTGTCGTATTGATGTCTATTTTTATGACAATGTCCTTGTTGTCGCCGGAAGAGAACTGCCTCTCGAAATGCCCCCTATCGCAACCGTTGTGCGCATTGCTCGACTTCCAGCCAAGGAGGTATAGCCTGTTTATATTCCGGTCGTCTAGGCCTCCGGCGACCAGAAAGTCGACATCGTTTGTCTTCCTAGTTTCAAAACCGCATTGCGCGTTCACGGCCCGGCCGCCTATCAGCACTACATTGCCTTTGCCGAACACCTTTTCGAGGTCGGTATAGCCCTGCACCACTGCAGTAACGGGCAGATTGTAATCTTTTTTATCATCAAGCAATCTCAGCGTCTTTGTTGCCATTTTCCCATCCACCTATGCAATAGATTAGCGCTTGAAGAGATATTAAAGCGTTTCGTAGCATTAAGAAACTATATATATCTGGATGGACGATTAACGCTCTATGGAAAATAAGAATGAGGCATACATATCCGTAGATGTTGAAGCTTCCGGGCCAATACCTGGAATTTACAGCATGCTCTCTATAGGCGCTACAGTGGTGTTTGATACTAGCAAGACGTTCTACGCCGAGCTGAAGCCCATCAACAACAATTTCATAGTTGATGCTATCAGGGTAGCAAACCTTTCTATGAGAGAATTGCTGATCAAGGGTTCGGATCCGGAAGAGGTCATGGCAAGCTTTTCTGAATGGGTAAAGAATGCCAGTGGCAACGCGAGACCTGTTTTTGTCTCTTTTGGAAACTTTGATTGGATGTACACCAAATGGTATCTGGAGAGGTTCGGCTACGGCAATCTTTTCGGCATAAATGGGATAGACATCAAATCGTACTACATGGGCATGGATAATACTAGGTGGTCCGATACAACAAAGGTCAGAATGCCGGTAGATCTCAAGCCTGAAGTCAAGCACACTCACAATGCTCTCCAAGACGCAATAGAACAGGCGAAACTGTTCGAGAACATGCTGCGCACCAACCATGATAGGCATCACCAACAGCAGGGTTTGGGGACCAAGTTGAAGAGATTCTGAGCGCAGCGCTACCTGTCTGCAGGATGCGACCGGCCTTACACGAGCAATCGTTTTAATAATCTATACTTTGAAGTACGTAGTGGTGCATAATTATGCCCACAAAAACCGATCAAAAGACCAATAAGACAGGCATAGATAAATCCTATTTTATTATTACATACCTATTCATCCTGTTATCCGGGGTGGTGATGCTGCTCCTATACGGAAGTAGGGACAAAAGGCTGAAATTTCATTCGTTGCAAGCAATAGCGCTTGGCATAATAGCGATTGTGGTTTCAGTATTGTTTGGGCTATTGTCGCCTATCCTGTCTTCGCTCATATCTGTGCTTATATGGGTTTACGGGATGTACATAGGGCTTGAAGCGTATGCTGGCAAGGATGTAGACATACCGGTAGTGTCAGATTTCGTCCACAGCATCTCCTGATTGCTGCGGAGCGGCAGAGATCGCATGCTCTGTGCTATGCAAAGAGCCCTGGCCCAATGCGTTGCCGTTCTTGTTGAGCCATTTCCTTTTCTCCTTATAATCTGGCATGGCCCGGTAGACCAGTTCCCAGAACCTGCGGTTGTGCCTGCTGACCTTCAAGTGGCACAGCTCATGCACTATTACTGAATCCATTACATCAGGGGGAGCGAAGAGCAGCCTGAAATCGAGGTTTATTTTTCCCCTTGATGGAGAGCAGCTTCCCCATCTCGTCATATTTATGCGGCCTATGGAGGTAGTCGAAAAGTCGAAGTTGTAATATGTGTTATTAATATCCCTGATTCTGCCTTCGACAGCATTCAGCATGATTTTCGATATCAGCCTTTTCACGGCCTTGCTCGCCATATGCGCCTGTTCGCTTACAGGGAGGCCGCTCGAAACTCTTACGAGTATGGTATTGCTGCCGCTCAGCCTTGCATGTACCCTTTTCACAGAGAAGTCCTTTTCCCGCATGGCTATCCTGAACTCGTTGCCCATGACCTGCAGCACTTCATTGTCGTGCACGGTGAAAGGCCTTTGTATGCCGCTGCCATCAATAACGCTGCGCTCTATCCTGCGCAGCAGGCTGCTGAACATGCTCTCTGCTTGAGTACGGCTTGCCTTCCTCGGAATCCTGAATATCAGGCTTCCGCCACGCACCCTTGCGCTTGCTGTGCGCCCATCGGAATAGTGCACTGCTATTGGATATACAATGCCATTGATTTCCTTCTGGTCTGGGAACACGGGAAATGTTTTCCTGAATATCTGCAGTTGCATCACGCTCC
>JAJYTM010000015.1 GCA_021793035.1 Microcaldota archaeon | reverse complement strand
GCTATTATGCGCTTCGGGTTTTCGCCCTCGCACGTAACGCCCATGCTCTTGCATGTCCCTAGCACCTGCTTCACCTTGTCGGCGAGGCTGTTGCCGTATATGGAGGCATCCTTTGCAGAAGCTATCTTCTTGGCCTGCTCCAGGCTTATGTTGCCCACTACCTCATCCTTCGCCTTGGCGCCGGTCTGTATTCCAAGCTCCTTCAGTATCAGCGCGCTGGTTGATGGCGAGCCAACTTCAACCCTATAGCTCTTCGTCGCGGTATCGACGTAAACCTTGACCGGCACCTTTATGCCTGAGAATCCCTTTGTCTTCTCGTTTATCTCGCTTATGATCTGGTTTATGTTGACTCCGAGGGGCCCGAGTGCCGGACCCAGAGGCGGCCCTCCGCTCGCCTTGCCGCCTTCTACTAAGCCTTCTATTACAGTCTCTCCCATGTTATCACTGATTAATTAAGCGTTACTCTCGTTCTTTGCCCTCTGGACGACCTTGGCGGTATTCAACTTCGTTGTTATAGGTATGGGCACCACAACATCCATGAGCTCGACGGTCATCTCTGCCTTTATCGGATCCACCTTGAGCACCCTGGCCTTGTAGCCCTTGAACGGGCCCGTAGAGAATTCTACTATGTCGCCCTTCGCCGCTTCCTGCTCCTGCGTCTTGTTCGCCAGAAGCTTGTCTATATCTTCCTTCAATAGGGGCTTTGGAAGCACGCCGTGTATGTTGTGCTCCTTTGTTATGAAGCTCTTCACTGCCATCTCGTCCTCGGCTTCCAGTATTATGTATCCGCGCATGCCGCCTATGACAAGTATTGCATATATGTTCGAACCTTCCCCTTTCGAGAGCTTGTTCTGCAGCATGTTCGCTGCTATCCTCTCCTGCCCTGAGGTCACTTTTACGGCGAAGTACATCATTACCACTTGAAACAATACACAGTTTATAGCTTAATATTCTTAATCCTTTATATATTACCTTATTGAAATAGCGCCTGTCAATACGCGCAAACGCGTTGATGCCCATGTTGCATGCAAAAATCAGCAAAGAGCTAGCCGAGAAAGCCAAGAGCATACTGCTCAGGACCGGCAGCCTTGACCATGCAAGAAAAATACAGCATAGGCGCAGCTATATCTATTTTCCAGTAGTTATTGAAGGGGAAAATACTAAAAAGCTTCTTATTGACGCGGGATGCGAGCTCGTAGACATCAAGGACGTGAAGAATACGCATGCAGACATGTCTACCTCGCTCAGAGAGGAGCTGGGCACTGATAGGATTGGAGTGAGGTACGACATACTGGGCAGCACGATCATCCTCAACGCCCCGGACGATATGGATATGGAGAGGATTAAGGAGATTGCAAAAGCCCTGCGCAAAGCCAATCCGCACATAAAGACCGTGCTTGCAAGAGAGGGTGCGGTAAGCGGCGAGTACAGGACGCGTTCCTACAGGTATGTCGCCGGAAGGAAAAGCTTCCAGGTGCTGTACAGGGAAAACGGCTGTGTGTTCTCCTTCGACATGCGCAAGACTTTCTTCTCGAGCAGGCTGTCATTTGAGAGGAACAGGATTGCAGGCATGGTCAGGGACGGCGAAAAAGTAATTGTGATGTTCGCGGGCATAGGCCCTTTTGCAATAGAGATAGCGAAGCGCAGTCCGCATTCCGAAGTCATAGCGATAGAGCTCAACCCCTATGCGTACAGGCAGATGCTAAAGAACATAGAGCTCAACAAAGCCAGCAACGTTAAAGCCGTTCTCGGAGACGTGAGGGAGGTCTGCAAGTCCTATAGAGAGTTCGCCGACAGGATTGTCATGCCGCTGCCCAAGATAAGCGTATCCTTCCTTGACCAGGCGCTGCAGGTAGCCAAGGATAGGGGCATAGTGCACATATACTCTTTCGTTGAAAGGGAGAAAGGCCTTGAAGGATTGATAGATTCCATAAAGAAGCACGGAAAAGCCAATTCCTATAGTATAGAGGTGCTTTCCTCGAGGGAGGTCAGGCCGTATTCGGCACAGGAGATAGAGGTAGCCTTAGACTACAGGATATTGCTGCATTGAGGCTGCTATTTCGCTCTGCCCTCGAGCTCGGCCTTTTCCTTTGCCAGGTCAAGTAGGCGCTTGTATGCCGGTGGGTGTGTGGCGAAGGCCCCGTTTATAAGCCCCCACATGTTCTTCTTCGAATCTTTGGCTTCCTGCACGAACTTGTCTATGTCAAGGTCAGGCAGAAGGTCCTTTATCTCCTTCATGTGGTTCTTTATGTCGCGTATGTCCTTGTCGGAATTGAAATAGTCCACTATGTAGAACGACCTTGCCACTGTGGAGTCCTTTGCAGCGTTAGCAGTGCCTACGTTGCTAGTTGTTATCTTGACCAGCGAGCTCGCAAGATATTCGGGGTGCTTAGTATATGCCGCGGAATAGCTGTCGGCATACGATTCCCTGGTGCGCGATAGCGACATCATGAAGAGCTGCGCGATTATGTACACGACGAACGCGAGCAGGCCGAAAAGCATCAGGTATGAATCTGAATTGTTCCTGCTGTCCATGCCCCCGAAGATGCTCGAGAAGAACATGCTCTGCGCTATTATATATGCAAGCATTGGCACGAATGCCACAACGGTCATCACTGCAACGTCATTGTGCTTCAGATGGCCTATCTCGTGGGCAAGAACGGCCTTAAGCTCGTCGGCATTGAGCACCTGCAGCAGGCCTTCATGCACGACAAGCGTCGCGCTCTTCCTAGTCCTTCCGAAGACGAAAGCGTTGGGCTCCTTGTACGGCGCTATTGCTATTCTAGGTACTGGAACGCCGGCATCCTTCGCCAGCGTTTCAACTGTAGTATGGAGGTTGGGGTACTCATCCTTGCCTATGTAGCGCAGCTTCGACGCCACTTTCATAATCTCAGGCGATATGTACCACTGAAGAAGGAAGAAGCCCGCAGCAACTGCGATTATCAGGTACAGGCCTGCGCCGAAATAGAGCATTATGGCATAGATTATGGCAAAGCCTACTGCGAATATGAGTATGAGAGTTATGTACATCTTCGTCCTTAGTTCATTGACAGTTGTCAGTGCATCGCCTCGGGGAACTTGTCGCACAATGCATTTTGTCAGTATAGGTTATTAATATTTTCTTTGCAAAATATTATTGATAGGATGGCGACCGGAGTACAGTTATCCAAGGAGAGCAAGCCCTCGGGCTTGGACCTCCAGAAATTCGTCCAGAATGCCACTTGGAGGGAGCTGCTCGCAGAGCTCGTAGAAAGGAAGGAGCTCGACCCGTGGGACATAGACATAGCCGCAGTGGTTGAAAGCTATATGGATGTGATTAAGGACATGAAGGTGCTTGACCTGAGGGTGCCTGCAAACATAGCCCTTGCTGCCGCGATACTCCTCAGGATGAAATCCGACACTCTAAGCATATTCAACACCTACCAGGATGACGGTTTCGTGGAAGAGCAGGATACCAGAGCAGCGCCGCAGCTCACGCCGGACCAGACATCTGGTCTGGTGCCTAAGCTCAGGATGCAGCCGCGCAGGAGGATAACCCTGCAGGAGCTCATGGACGCGCTAGATTCTGCCTTGAAGATGGAAGTTGCAAAGGCATCCAGCCGCCAATCTGGAGGCTATGCGCTGCAGCAGATTGTAATAAAAACGGATGATATAGACGGCAAGATGGAAAGCGTGCTGAAGCTCCTGTCCGCCAACATCGATAGAAAGGGGTTTGCCACGTTCGGCGGCGTATCTAAGGGCTTCGCGAACGTTGAGAGCGTCATACTCGATCTGTTCATGCCGCTCCTCTTTCTCGCGCAGAACGGTAGGGTTGTGCTCATGCAGGAGGAATTCTTCAAGGAGATATTCATAAAGCTGGAAGATGGTCGCGATGGAAAAGGGTGACCAGAGGGCAGAGTACAAGAAGGCGATAGAAGCTGCGCTTTTCGTGTCGGGCAAGCCGCTTGGCTTGGACGAGCTGGCGCCAATAGTGGGCATAGCCTCGATGGGGCACCTGGAGAGCATGGCCGACGAGCTGGTCAAGGATTATGAGGCGAAGGACTCATCCTTGAAGATACTCAAGGCAGGGGGCAAGTATGAGATGTACGTCGCTGAGCCGTACGCGGGCATGGTGGGCAGCCTCGCCGGGCAGCCGGACATAAGCAAGAGCTCGCTCAAGATACTCGCGTACATAAGCAAGAACGAGCCGGTTATGCAGAGCAAGGTCGTCAAGTACTTCGGCTCCTCTACGTATGACCACATAAAGGAGCTCGTGGAGAAGGAGTTCATAACAGCCAAGAGGTCCGGAAGGTCGAAGAGCCTTGCCACAGCGCCTAAATTCAAGGAGTACTTCAACCTCAAATGACGGTATTGGAACATTTTAAGAACTTTTGCGATTATAAGTTAGTGAGTTGGTGCAATGATGGAAAGAACTCTGGTGCTGGTGAAGCCCGATGGCGTATACAGGGCGCTGATAGGCAGGATAATTACCACTTTCGAGGATGCAGGGCTGAAGGTCGTTGGCATAAAGATGCTGAGGCCCGACAGGAAGCTGACAGAGCAGCATTACATATGGGACGAGGCCTGGGCGAAGAACGTCTGGGAAAAGTCGGCAAAGGACGCTGCAGAGAAGGGCGCAAAAATGAGCGAGGACTGGAAGCAGATGGGCGAGAGGATAAGGAAGCAGCTTATAGAGTACATACTTACTGGGCCCATAGTAGCTGCAGTAATAGAGGGCAACGAGGCAGCGGCGGAGGTGAGGAAGCTTGTAGGCGCAACGTCTCCAGTTAGGGCTGATCCATACAGCATAAGAGGCAGGTTCTCGACGGATTCTTACGGTTTTGCGGATTCCCGCCACAGGGCAGTGGTAAACCTGGTACACGCATCCGAGGACAGCAAGATTGCCGAACGCGAGATTTCGGTCTGGTTCAAGAAGGAGGAATTGGTGGATTACAAGAGGGTAGACGAGGGCGTCATGTTCCCTGGGCATTAGGGCAGCAGTATCATTATCTGCCCATGGATTACCTGTATTTCAGCTCGTCGCTCATCATTTCTGGGTTCCACAGGGGGTCCCATACCAGCTCCATCTCTACCTTGCCTATGTCAGGTATTGACTCGAGCCGCAGCTGTGCGTCCGCAAGGATTATGCTGGTAACGGGGCACATTGGCGATGTCATAGTAAGAGTCACGCGCACGTCCTTGCCGTCCTTTATGCTTACGCCGTATATGAGCCCTATGTCCACTATGTTGGCATCCAGTTCCGGATCCTTGCACTCGCCCAGGGCCTGTATAATGTCCTTTATGGTTACCATATGATGAAGTATGCCCGGGCTGATATTTAAAGTTTTGTTGAAGCCGGGTTTATCACGATAAAATACTTGTGCGTGCAAGGCGTGCGCAAAACGTATATATGCTGATTGCGTAGTTCTATTTGTTTATGGTGAGAAAATGCCAAGATACGAAGTAGCCGAGGATCTGAGCGAGGGGGTAAAGGACCTGAGCAGGGCGAGGCAGTCGCTCATAGAGGAATTCGAAGCGATGATGTTCTACGATGAGAGGGCAGATGCGACGAAGGACAAGGACCTCAGGTCTGTAATGGAGCACAACCGCGACGACGAGAAGGAGCACGCAGTGCTGCTTATGGAATGGATAAGGAGGCATGACAAGAAGATGGACAAGGAGCTCCAGGAGATACTTTTCT
Source organism: Microcaldota archaeon (assembly GCA_021793035.1). GTDB lineage: Archaea > Micrarchaeota > Micrarchaeia > Micrarchaeales > Micrarchaeaceae > JAMCYB01. The sequence goes on along the minus strand of JAJYTM010000015.1, from coordinate 6,748 downwards.
CCAAGAAAGAGATGAAAGTGCTTGGGGATTGAGAGGGCACATGGCGATGCAATGATGCACGAGATGCACCTGTTTGAGGAGCCTTTTGACTTGATAGCACAGGGGAAAAAGACAGTAGAGGTAAGGCTGTACGACGATAAGAGAAAGAAGGTAAGCATTGGCGATGCGATAGTGTTCAAGAGGCTTCCCGACAATGTGGAGGAGATACGGTGCGAGGTCGTAGGGCTGTCCATGTTCAGGTCCTTCAGGGACCTCTTTCAGGCCTTCGAAGCATCCAGATTCGGGCATCCTAGCACTATAACAATCGATGAGCAGATAGCGAGGATGCGCGACGTATATAGCGAAGAGGCGGAGAAGGCCAATGGCGTGCTGGGCATACACATAAGGAGGATTTGAGCTACATGCGGGTAGCGCATTAGCGCATTTGCCATGAAGGCTTGCGTATCCGTTTTTATATGTTGTGTGACAATATTTTTTGGTTTGGTAGATTGAAGTGTTACCCATAATGCTCTTTGAGGTATACAAGCTAAGCATCAATGTCTGGGCATTCCAGGCTGCGAAGGCAGTTGCAAGCCCAGCCTTGGATTTTATAATGTATTGGCTTGCCAAGTCTTTCCTAGTCGTGCTGCCGCTGCTTGCAATATACATGCTCCTGAAGAGGGACATGAATGTGTACTCATTCGTAATACTTGGCATACTGCTATACGTTGTATCTGATGCGATAAAGCTCGTAACACAGGAACCCAGACCGTGCGACGTATCGACAACTGGGCTCGTATGGATAAACCACCTCGCATGCGAAGCGTCATATTCATTCCCTAGCAACCATGCCAGCGTTCTCACAGGCTTGACGCTGTTCCTGAAGAACTATAGGTATATACAGATATTGTATATTGTATGGCTAGTGCTTATACTGTTCGGGAGGATATACCTCGGGCTGCACTACTTCACTGACGTGCTTGCAGGAGTGGCTCTGAGCCTGGTGGTTGCTTACATAGTATACCGCTACAGGAAGCAGCTGAACGCATTCGCAGATAAGATTGTGGGCAGGATAATAAACCTGCACCTAGTGCAGAAGTAAATGCTCGCTGCTTTCAATGCCGGCATTCAATCCGAAGTGTAACCGGTAGCCAGCAGCTCCTTTAGCACGTCTATCAGGTAGTTGGCGTTGCGTATTATGTCGCTCTCCGACACTATGCCTACTAGTTTCCCCTTCCCATCTATAACCCCAAGCTTCTTTACCCTTTTATTGATCATGAAGTCGGCAGCGCGTTCCAGCGTTTCGCCGCTTTTGATAGTTATAAGCGGCTTGCTCATGATCGCCTTCGCCTTTGATGTAATTTTCATACTGCCCGCCGCTATGGCCCTCCTCACAATATCCCGCTCTGTTATTATACCAACGGGTTTTGAACCGTCGAAGATTATCACAGAACCCACCTTAGCCCTTTTCATCTTCTTTGCTATGCCTAGTATGTTTTCATCTATGCCAGCAGACACGACAGGCCTGCTCATTATCTCGTGTACCAGTATAGACTCCTTCAAGAGCCTCATCGCCTCACCCATATTATCTTGCCCAGATTGGATTATTACGCCTTTCTATGGGCTTGCACAAAGTGCCTTCAGTAATCGCTCAGCAACTTCGTGTCCTTCTTGTCTTTCTTTGCTATCAGGAGCATTATATCGCTTATCACTGTGCTCGCTATGATTATCGATCCGTCTTCATACCTCTTCAGCTTGTATCTCAATACCAGAACTGATAGTACAGATATCGAGGTATGCCTATCGCTATAGCCGTTATTATATCTCCAATCACATTTAGGCCGAATCCGAACACGAAAAATAATGAAAGACTTGATGAAGGTATTATAATTATGTTATTTAATAGATAATGCTACCAATTTGTATTATTGATTCAGTGCTGCTTATATAAAAACTGCACAGGGAAAGGCATTTATCAGTTCAAGTAGCAATACTTGTATGGTGCGTTTATGAGTATCGCAAAAAAGCGCCTTGATCCATTTTGTGATCCAAAAAAGATAGGAGAACAGGCATATTACGAGTCGAAATACACATACGCTATTTATGATCTATTCCCAGTAGTTAAAGGACATACGTTGATAGTGCCAAAGAGGCATGTATCAGGCATAGCAGAATTGACTGATGCAGAAGCTGTAGATTTGGTAATGACAATAAAGCGCGTTGTGCCCAAACTCCTGAAGATATACAGAGCTGATGACTCATATAACATCGTTGCACAGATCGGCCCTTACTCTGGAAGGACTGTGAACCATTTGCATATACATATAATACCAAGGAACAAGTACGACATGTACAGCGAATACAACGACAAGCTTTACAAGGACCTTAGGAAATACGAACTTGACGGTATCGCCATGCATGCAGTAGCCCCGGAAATAGAAAGGCTGCGCAAGATATTCAAGTACAAGGAGCGCGAATAATGCGCGGAAGTATTCTATTTTTCCTGAAAGTGCAAAGGCTTAAAGATTTTCAGATACTCAAGTGTAGTATGATGAGAAATAAAGAGAAGAAAAATACACAGACGACAAATTACGAAAGTAAAGTGTGGGAATTTAGCACTGAGGAACTTTCTGCAGAAAAAAATCTAATTATGAGGATGAAAAAAATTCCATTGATTAAGCATAAATTGGAATTAAATAAGAAACTAACAAAGGAAGATATAGAAAAAAGATTGAATAGATACTGCAAACGGTCCATAGAAAATGTATTTAAGGCAGTAGGGCAGGCTTATAGAGGCATTGGATTTAATTCTGAAGATAAGCTAATAGAGTATATAAATGATCTGAAAAAGGGGGCAGAACCGGGCAGCATAGCAAAGCTACTATCATTGAATGTTCTATTTTTTACTGCGAGTATAGGGGAAGCGAAACTATTTGCGACAGGATATGGGGTGGTGATAATAGTAGATATCAGAAAGGTCAATTACAAGCATGTATACAATTTGGAGGCAGAATATAGTTTTGAGGATATATTATTTGATAGGAAGTCATTTGTAAAGAGATATAGACATGTACATGACCTTAGCGAGATGTCTTATGGTGGGCCAATTACTTATTTAGAAGTAAGATCAAATTCTGTAGCTCCGGATGCAATAAAAGCCGTTCTAGTCTACAAAAACTTTAACTTTATCAAAAGATTTGAAGAAATTCCAACTGCAATGGAGGTTAGAAAAGCATTGAAGAATTGAGAGCGGGCAAGGTATATTCTTTTGTGGTGTGGTGGTTCCAACGAAGAATTTAACAATCTTAGAGCATTGTAAGTTATTTCTCCATTAATGTTCTAATATTGTTATGGCATGGAAAGCACTGTCTTTGGCGCTCTCTGAAGTGCTGGATGTTAAGTTTCACCCATTTCCTCCCGTCTCATCCCACCATTTCATAAAGTTTCTTTCAGACTGTTTATCAGTCATTCTCGCCTCTTTTTTCTTCCTCGCCTCTTCAAGCTTTGCGTTCTTATAATCCTCTCGGTGGTGGTGTTTTGGGTTTCTGCATATTTCATCAAGTATTGCAAGGCGTTCTTTTGGATATTTATTCGAAAGGTATTTCATCCCCCCGCCCCAGCCAATGCCCATGCCGTGGCTGCCCTTAGAGTGGTGCTCAACATAAAGCATATGCTCAAGGCTTATCAGCTCGGCAACATACCCAAAATCGTCCTGCCTGTATCTTGGCCTGCCAGTTATGGTATGGCAGAGCTCCTGCGCTTTTTTCCAGTCTAAGCCATTAAGCCTTGCGCGCTTTATCTTTTCCTTCACGAATTTAGTAATTACCTTGGGCGGCTCCCAGCTGGGTTCTTTCTCAAGGATTGCCCTTGTCTCTTTAACCAGATCCTTTATTTGATTTTCATCCATTCAATCACATATGCATATTAATAATTCCTGTATATAATATATATTGAAATAATTATTCGTATAGGAATTATTATGGCGTTACCTGAACTTGAATCCATAAAACAGCGGAGGCGCGCGCTTGGGCTCTCACAGTACAGCCTTGCAAATAAGGCTGGGATAAGCCAGTCAATGCTTGCCAAGATAGAGAACAAAAGGGCAGAGCCTAGCTTCAGGATTGCAAAAGAGATTTTAGAAACGCTTGAAGAGCTTGAGAATGCCTCCTCCAAAAAGGCAGTGGATGTGATGAACAGAAATGTCATCTCACTGCAAGAAACCGATACGGTTGAAAAAGCGATAGGACTAGCTAAGAAGTATGCAGTATCCCAGTTTCCGGTTGTCAGAGACGGGCTTCTTGTAAAAAGCATATCCGTGAGGGAGCTGCTTGATATAGGCAGAGAGGCAAGGATAGGCATGATTGATGGAATATCATTGCCAACTGTGAATGAGAATACGCCTGTAGAGGCGGTGAAGTCATTGCTTAAATCCAGCCAGGCAGTACTGGTGGTCGAGTCTGGAAGGATAAAGGGGATTATAACAGCGGAGGACCTTCTTTGAGGCCTGTTATAAGCTAGCTAGCCCTATCCCAAAGGGTAGGCATTAAAAAGCCAACATCATGTTAGCTGGGATAGAAACCCTATATATATTGGTTTACCAGACAGGCATTAGAGTTAGACAGATATCGTATAGCTTTAGGTTAAAATGGTTAAAGGTTTTACTGCCTCGATAACCACCGCAATACAGGTAAATAAATGTTTGGTACTGTTTATTTTAAAGCCAGCACTAATGCATTCATCAATAACATCAGAAAGCTTTTGTTTAAGTATGCTTTCAACCATGAATGTGTAAGCCTTTTTATCTATTAAGCTTCCTTCAAATTTTATTATCTTAAAATAAAAATCAAAAAATATCTTGTTGAGTAGGCCTTCTGGAACTACTGTGTCTAAAATGATAAGCCTTCCTCCTGGCCCAAGTAACCTGAATGATTCCTTAAAAAATCTGCTTTGCTATCAAAATTCCTTAGAGCCATAGAATTTGTTATAATGTCGAAAGACGAATCGGTAAAAGATGTCATAGTTGCATCCATAACATAAAGCTTAACATCCCTAAATTTTGAGAGTTTTTTCTTTGCAATCTCAAGCATCTTACTGCTTAGATCTATACCAGTTATAGAAAGCCTGGTATTTATTTCAAGTGATCTTTTAATCAGGGCTAAAAGAAAATCTCCAGTTCCTGTTGCGGTATCTAAAACAGTGCAGCTCGAATTTTCTCTTATTGCTATTTTTGCCGCAGAATTTCTAAAATACTTGTCTAATCCAAAAGAGAATATTGTATTTACAATCCCATACTTTTTTGCTATCCTATCGAACATCTCAGTATTTTGAAGTGACATACAATTGGTTAATAAGTCAAGCTTTATATAGATTTATTAGGATACTCGTATAAAAATAGTTTAAAAGCAATAGTGAGAGTTGGTTCTTGCCGTGGTTCCGAATCTAATAAATAATCTATGGGTTGTAATAGCTGCCCTTTTGGTTTTCTCAATGACTATTGCTGTAGGGTTCCTTGAAGTGGGAGAACTCGGAAGGCGTTATAGCAGATCTCTGATTAAAACCATAATAATAACTTTTTCAGCGATATTCATCAGCGATATTCATAATGGTTATGATAGGTTTCAATACCGCATTTGCCCCGACGATTGATGGAATAATAGGAAATCCATTATATCTGCCGGGCCTATTTTTAGGCGGGTTTTCTAGAGCCGCAAAGGGCCTGCCCAGTGGAGTATGGTGGTCTATGGGCTCGGCATATTTCAATACAGGCCTAATGACAGGGTCTTACTTCCTTTTTGAAGCTGCATTCGCATCCGTTACATTTGCACTTGTAAGCGTGATAGCCCTTAGAAAAGTAAAGATGAAAGCCTTGGCTTTATTCTCCATAGCATACTTCACGCTCATATGGAATCTGCCTGCAGCGTGGATATGGAACCCCACAGGATGGCTTTATCTATTGGGGATGAGGGATTTTGCAGGGGGCTTGGTTGTACATGCTGCAGCTGGCATAGCATGCCTTGCATTAGTTATCCGCATATGGATTGAAGAGAAGAAAAAAGGCTTTAGGCAGAGCCCGCAAGTTGGATAAAGCTAAACAAGAGCTGGCTGGCGCTTGGAATATTGCTGCTTTGGATGGGCTGGTTTGGATTTAACCCCGGAAGTGTCTTGGCCTTCAATGCAAGCGCATTGACTGTTGTACTTACAACATTTCTTGCCGCATCATCCGCTGCTGTTTCAACAATGGGATTCAGATGGTTAAAGAATAAGTCAAAACCCGATATAGCGTATGGAGTGAATGGAATATTGATGGGGTTGATAATAATAACGCATTTGGCTGGGTTTGTAAACCCTGCAAGCGCAATAATACTTGGTCTTATAGGAGGGCCATTGTTCCTTGTGTCTGAAAGGTACTTTTCAAAAGTCAAGTGGTTCACAGACTCCGTTGGCCTATTCCCAGGTCATCTTGTTGGAGGCATATTCGGGTGCCCATGATAGCGTTCTTTGCGCAGCATTCTTTTGCCGCATCTTCCGAGCTATGGAGAGTATGTCATCGCTGGGCTTGGCTTCGACTACCGGCGTGCTCATTATCTCATTTACCAATATCGATTCCTTTGGGGACCTCATTCCATCAAACAGATATGCGCAGATAAGAGTTTAAGCCTATTTGTGGGGTTCGCAAAGGCGAGAAGATGCATGCAGTTGCTTTGCCCGGATATATTACAGGTGCGCAAGGCATTTGGGGATTTAATAATTGCCCGGGGTAATTGCGCTT
>JAJYTM010000014.1 GCA_021793035.1 Microcaldota archaeon | reverse complement strand
CCGTATTTATGGATGGATGCATTGCCCCCGCGCCATGGACCCTACCATCGCATGCATCATTATTCACAGGACTCTACCCTAGCAGTCATGGTGCGCACGAAACAACTAATATAAAATCGCTTGATATCGACAGGATAAAGCTGAAAATACCAACATTGGTCTCGGAACTGAACAGTATGGGTTTCCATACGTACGGCATCTCGGCAAACCCGTATGTGCATCCTGTATACGGCTTCTCTGAATTTGGTTTGTTCGAAGAGGAGTCATACTTCACTGATATCTTCGGTAGTGTTGTGGAGGTTTCACAGAAGTTAAAGCCCATCATAGCAAAGTACAGGAACATCTACGGCAACAACATGTTCAAAATATCCAGAAGCATATTGAATGAAGAGCCGGCATTGCTGCTCGAGGCGATTGCTAGTGCATCTGTGCACACTCCGGCTGCAGTGCTCAAAAAAATTAAAGCAAAGGTTTTTGATGGCTGGCCGATAGAGAAGGGCGGCTCACACATGCTGGGCAAAATAAAGAATATCAGGTTTGAAGCGCCTTATTTCCTTTTCATAAACTTGATGGAAGCCCATGATCCATATACAAGCAAAAGGGGTGTAGATTTCAATTGGGCCACCCCATTCCTAAAGGAGGGGCCTAACAAAAGCACTATAAGTGCATGGAAGAGACTGTATGCGAAGGCATCATTCAAGGCGTATAAATATGCCACACAGATAGCTGGTACCATGCTGGAGAGGTACGGCGACGACCAGCTGATAATATTCACGAGCGACCACGGCCAGGCGTTCAATGAGCATGGCTTCATAGGCCATGGCACCATGCTCTATGATGAGATAGTGAAAATTCCGTTTGCCACAGTATCCAGCAGAGATCTGGGGAAGCGCGGTAAAGGGTTCTGCTCGCTGGTAAACGTAAGGCGATTTATGCTTGATTATCTGAACGGGGGCAAAAACCCCCTGCTGCGCCTCTACTCCAAAACTGTTTATTCTCAGAGCTTCGGCATTCCTGCAAATATCAGGATTAGGCCAGAGATAGACATTGACAAGGTCAAAAAATTGGATGTCAAACGCGTCCGCAGGTTCATTCAATGAAGACAAAAGTAATTGTAATGGACTTTGGTTCGCGCACAAATACTTTTGGCGGAGAGGCTAGGATAGCTAGTGTGTTGTATAGCGGGCTTAAAGCGCATTTCTCTACAACGTACTTGGGCTACCGGACAGAGTATATCAATGCAAATGACGATACTATAATACTCAAGCATATTAAGAAATTTGCGCATAATCCGGGGGTAAAAAACAGCAGACTCACAGAGAACTGGTTTATGAGGCTGGGCTATTTCTCCCTGATGGGGAGAAACCTTATCGATATAGGGATTAAGAAGGATGCATTAGCAGACAGAATAAAAAGTTTTTCGCCAGATATTATAATCTCCAATTCCACATGGGACTTTTCGACAATTCGGTATCTGCGAAAGCGGATGAACTTTAAAACTATCTATATAGACCACGCCAACATCTCAGGCTCCAATGCCAAGAACTATTTTAGCAAGGCAATCATGCCGTTGACGTTGGGGACTGGGCTGGTGGGCCTTGACATAGATTCAATAAAAAGCAAGTTCTTCAAATATTTCGACGCTACCGTAGCTTTGAACAAAAGCCAAGCTAGGAAAATGTTAAAGTTTACAGACAGGGCATACTACATACCAAACGGCCTACATGTGGATACCACGAGCGACAGCGGAATTGAGGATGTGATACGTAAGCGCTATGGGATCAGCAAGTCTGACTTTGTGGTAATGTACATTGGCAGGATGTTCGAGCGCCAGAAGAATGTTAGCACACTGATAAAAGCGTTCATGCACCTACAGAATAATAACATCAAACTTCTGCTGATAGGTGGGGGCCAGTCCATGGCCGACTACAAAAGACTCGCCAGTGGAGACAAGCGCATAATATTCTGTGGGGAAGTAGATGACGAACGTTTGCCGTACATATATAACTTAGCTAGCATTTTCGTCCTGCCGTCCGTATGGGAGGGCTTCAACCTTACAATACTCGAAGCTGCTAACCACAGGCTGCCGCTGGTCGTTTCTGAAGGCGCATACATAGATGACTTAAAGGTAGTAAAGCTTGGTAAGATCATCACTTTCAGGACATTTGATCACAACGACCTGGCCAGGAAGATCCTGTTCTTGATGAACAGCGCCAAGGCGATGAACGAAGCAAGGAAGGTTTCGGAAAGGCTTGCAGGCATGTTTACCCAGGAAGCCATGCTCAAGAAATATTCTAACCTCATAGAGGATTTAGTCAAATGATTATGCCCAACCCAGAAAAACCGGCTGAATCGTAGATAGTAAATCTGCCGAGCTCAGTGAGAGTGTTAAACTTTTCAAATGCCAGTTCGTCAAGAGTCTTTATAGAGGCCCTGTATATTCCGAGGGATACGGCTCTGCCCTCCTTGAGCCTGCCTGTGTTTATATCGAGCTCCCTGCCTATACGAATATGGCACTTTGCTTCAGCTCCGTTAATCTTGATTGAGGGGTTTTTCGGTATTCTCGATAGGAATATAAATGCGCTAAAATTCCTGCCAACCATCGGCATGTCTGTAGCCTCGCTTATGACTCCGCCCCGCTGCATTATGCTGTACGGGCTAAGATTTATGACGGGGGATGCACCCGCTCCTGCCTGCGGCACTGATCTTCCTGCCCTTATTATGCGATTGACCGTGCACAATAACCTGCCCGGGTTTACTGCGACTCTCTGCCCTGTGAAAAGCCTGCCAGACACAACCTTGCATGCTAATCCATTGCCCTGCATTTCTCCCTGCACCACTGCCCGCAAACCAATATCCCTCCTTTTCCCGGTGCCTGTGGCATATCTGTATATCAGCTCCATCAGCGTCGGGCCCCCGTACCACTCCATATTCTCTGATTTGCTTATCAGGTTGTCGCCGTTGTACGCGGATATCGGCACAAATTCGGCATTTACAGCACCCATAGACTCATGGGCGCTGGAGATAAACGCTGACAATCTATTTCTCACTTCCCCAAAAGACTCAATTTTATAGCCTTCCGAATCCATCTTGTTGACAGCCACCACAATATTTCTCATGCCTAGCATCATTGCTATGAGCAGGTGCCTCTTTGTCTGCTTGCTTATGCCTTCGCCGTGCTTGGCAGAGACCATTAAAACCGCAGTACCGGCGCTAGATGCACCGGTGAGCATGTTAGTTATGAGTTCCTCATGCCCAGGAACGTCTATGAGCTCAAATGCCGAATTCTTATATACCAACTGCGCCCTTGAGGTGTCAATTGTCATGGCTTTCTCGCGTTCGTCCGAGAAACTGTCAAGCAGAAAGCCTGGCTCAAAAGGTATCCCAAGCGCTCTGCTTATGCGCTTTGCCTCATCAATCCTTTCTTGGCTTATGCTTTTCGTAAGCATTAACATGTTGCCTATCAGCGTGGACTTTCCGTGATCTTTGTTTCCAAGCATGACTATCTTGTGTATACGCATAGACTCACATGTATCCAAGGCTTCTTAGCCGCTGCATTATGTATTCCTTCTCCTTGTCTTGCTCTCTCCCAGAGCGCTCCTCGACATTTGTTGTCTTAAGCTCCTTTATTATCTCGTCGACGTTACCGGCGTCTGACTTTATCGGCACAGTGCAGTGCGTGCATCCGAGGCTTCTGTACCTGTAGCCGTTTCTCGATATATAAAGCGCGTTGATCGGTATGTGTTCCTTCTTAATATACCTCCATATGTCTATCTCGTTCCAGTCCAATAATGGGTGTACCCTAACGTGGCCGCCCTTCTTGGCCTTAGATGAGTAGTCATCCCATAGCTCTGCGGGCTGATTCTTGTAGTCCCATACAAAATCCTTGTCTCTTGGAGATACATACCTCTCTTTTGCCCTAATACTATGCTCGTCCCTGCGTATAGAGACTATCAGAGCATCAAAGCCGTATTCGGCCATAACTCTTTTCAATGCCTCTGTCTTGTTAGCGCCGCAGCAACTGAATCCGGATATCTCAGGCTTTATCTCACTCTTGGCGACTATCAAATCCAAATCCCACTTCTTAGCCAGGTAATCCCTGAATTTGTATGTTTCGGGGAAATCTATCGAATTGTCTATGTGTATTACCGGGAATGGTACCTTGCCCATGAACGCCTTTCTGGCAATGGCAAGCATGGTGGTGGAATCCTTCCCCATGCTCCAGAGGGCTCCGATATTCTTGAATTTCATCTTCGCTTCTCTCATTATATATATGCTTTTCTCTTCAAGCTCGCTTAGATTCTGTTCTATCATGCTATCACTAAAAGATGTTTGCATTTTGGAGCTCCTTGAGGTATATCATAGCGCCCTCAGCACGCGTGCCCTTCTTTATCATTATTGGTATCTTTGCAATCTGCTTCATCTTAGAATCGTAGATTATTGCAAAAGATTTCGTAAGGTCTTCACGGTTCCTAAGAGTTTCATATTCCACCTTGTAGTACTTGGCATTGCTCTTCTTGAGAGCTGCACTAAACTTCAACCAGTTGCCTTCATTGGGGCTTGACATAAGATCATTCGCATATTCCTCAAGGCTTATGCTTCCCTTCCCTGGCCCATATCTTGCGTTTTTTGCATTTGCCATACATACACCTTTAGACATATCCCAAAGCCCTAAGCTTCTTTATGATTTCGCTCTTCTCATCTGTTTTCTTCGTACCCAGCCCGTTGCCTTCCCCTATTTCTGCCAGCAGGTCCCTGATTATATACGTCACATAGTCAGATACGGACGAAAATCCAGTGTTCTCAATCATTTTGGAAAGCTTATCGTACATTGGCTTCGGTATGCTTATGGTAGTATACTTTCTTCTTGCGGCTTCGTATTTTTGGTTCATGAAATCGCCCATGGTATAAAACTCCGATAGTCACCCATTTAATGTATTATAATGTAACTACATTAAAATATAAAAAGATATGCATGCTTCTGTATTGTCGGATGGAATATCCCTACCGCATCCATTCTGCGCAGACACAATTATGCCGGACAGCAATATTTATAACTGCTTTGTTTGTTTATATAAATATGTCTGGTGGATTTTCAAAAGAAAACATAGTGGACGAAATTACGGCTAAAGGTTTGAGCGATGGCATGCAGAAGGAGCTGCTACGGGTGCTGGACAAGGAATGGCCAAGCATTGTCAAGCTCCGAGAGTCATTCAATTCAAAAAGAACTAATAAGAACTACATAAAACTAAAACGGCATTTTCCCATATTTAATGATGCAACAACCAAGCTTAAGAAGTTCGAGGACTACAGCAATATAGGATACATGATAGTTGTCTCGAAACTCATAATACACAAAATGGGCGAATTTAGAGAAAGTACAGTAAAGAAGATGGAGCACCTGAGGAACTTTATCTACGAATCTGGAGATGCAGAAGGCAAAAAGGTTTACGATTTCCTTACAGCCAACAATACGCGGGTAGACGATATAGATTTTCTGATTAAAGAGCTTCAGAATGCGATACATGTAGTAAAGAAGGAATTCCAGGCATACAATTTTGAGACCGAAGCTTACGAGCAGCGGAGCATAGAGCAGGTAGGCATGGAGACAAACGATGCAATAAAGTGCCTAACCGATTTCTCCGGTAGGACCTTTCCATTCCTCCGTACGATATCTTCAGAGATAAAAGCCGGCGATACAGTACTGGAGCTGGGTCTTGGCACAGGGATACTTTCTATAGCTGCAGTGATGTGCGGGGCCAAAGAAGCAGTAGGGATAGAGCTTAACCCGGTAACGTGTATGCTTGCGAAATCAATCGCGGACTACTTGGAGTCTAATGGCGTAATACGCAAGGGTTCAATAACAATACTATGGGGAAACTTCCTGAAATTCGCAACGGAGGAGCACAAATCATATAGGAACAAGAGATTTGATATATTAATTTCGGAGAATATCTATACTGGCATGTTCTATGAGCTTCAGATGCAGGGCATAAAACATTCGCTTGACGCAGGACTAATAAAAAGTACACAGGAACTGGACCACGGAATGCTTACGAACGTATCATTGGCTAAGGTAATACCAAAGGCACTTTCTTCGATGCTTCAGCCTGCAGAAATAACTGGTTACAAAGGCAAGAACATAGCAGAAACACTCATAGACCTTAAGAATGTAGGCGCGAAGGTAGTAACCCTAGCCACAGAAAGGATATATGACCAGATTCGGATGTATGCAGAAGAGCCGTCCAACATCGAATCTATAACAAAATTTAAGATACAGAAAAACGGCATGTTGAACTGCATAGATATATCGTCCCAAGTTTGTATGATGGATGGCGATTATATAAGCAGAAACGAAAACAAATTCTTGAGCAACGACTCGGTGCTAATGCTGAATAAGCCCATAAAAGTTGTACATGGAGACATAATCCTAGTAGGCATAGCATATAATGGGGGGGACTCGATGGATGATGTGATATTAGAGGTAAGGAAACTGAATGCAGATGGATCCGTCAATATTGATTATGGTGCAAGGCTTGCCATACCGGAAGAAAAGCACAGGGAGAACAAGCGCAGGTTCGAAATAAAGAACTCTTGCAAACAGCCATTGAATCTTATGCGTCTTGGAGACTATGAGGTTTCTAGAAGCGCCAGCTTCTATGAAGGATATGAAAGAGTATGGCTAGCAGACATAGATTATATAAACGAAAAACCGTACAGCGTTTGAATATGCCGGACAATCACGCAACTCATGTATTAATCATTACTATGCAACGAGCTGTGGAAAGATATACAGGCATATACTCATAATATTTTAGATATTCTAATAACATATTATATTAGCACTTAATGCTCTGTAATCTAAAACTCCATGCTAACAGTCTTCTTCCTGTTCAAGGCCGGTGTACTTTGATAGAGACGGATGGGTTTAGCAATCTGTCAAATAGCATTAAGCATAATCTAAATATATATTAGTATTTCTAATATAATCTCATTATTGCTCATATATGCCTTAGGATGAAAGATTCCCGCCATAATATTCCTGTGCCAAACAAAGGAATATCTTGCAGCACAGCGCAAATACGTGCATGTTTTTGTCGACGTAAATTTGAAATGCTGCTCAAAGGCGTAGAATCGCCATTGTATTTTGCACCGTTCAAAAGCATTTCAATAAAATGAGATCACTATACTAATATTCCATCAAAATGAGCCAAAAAAAGCCTCTCGAGAGAAAAGCATTTTTTCAGATCCTTTTTGCAGCTCAATATGGCTTGCTTAACTAAAATGGCCTGTTTTCCATAAATACGAAAGAAGAGCTTTTTGCAACGCTCTTTTTCATTTCATTATGATGGAGTTCTATTTTAATATGCACAGAAATGGTGTTTTTTCATTCTAATGGAACCTGCTGAAAAGATCAATGCATTCCTGCCTCAGAACCCCTCCAACCATCTCTACTTCTTCTTTCATGTACCTGTGTTGTTTCCGTGGTACTAACTTTTGCCCTGAGTTAAGCTTTGATAGGTCATCCAGGCTTATCCCATAGACTATTTTCTTAATGCCAGAGTACTTGCTAGCGCCAAAGCACATGATGCAAGGTTCGCATGTAGAGTATAAAGTAAACCCCCTTAGGCTTCCATGGTGTTCCAACCTGAGTTTCTTGGATGTGCTCCTTATTGCATTTATCTCTGCGTGCGCAACAATATCATGAGCGACAGAGGTTGTATTGTAGCCGAAAGACAGCACCCTTGACCCTTTTACTATGCATGCCGCAAACTTTGCCTTTGGATTGCGATTTACGTTTTGTAGTGCCCCATATATCACAGCACGAATGAATTTTTCGTGATCCATCCAATCATCTAATACTTTCATAGAAATTCTAAAAGCTTCTTTGTAAAGCTCTTGTTGAACTTAGTAGACAGTTTTGTAGCTGCGTTTTTAACACCAACCCACTCATATTGTGCATGTTCATTAGTGAGCTTGAATTTCTTTTCAGGCTTCTTAAGTTTGCATATGTAGGTCACAAGAATCAAAGGAATGCGTTGACCATGTGATATCTTAAAATTTGACACAGATATGTCAAACAGCTTGGTTATCTTTAGATCGTGTTTGCTTACTCCGAGCTCTTCCGATACTTCGCGCATTAATGTTTCCTCAACCTGTTCACCGGTCTCCATCTTGCCGCCAGGCAGATCCCAAAAAATTTGCTTCCTCATAGTTGATGAGAGCTCTTCTTTTCCGGATGAGAGCAAAAGGATTTTCTTATCTTTAATTATAAGTGCCTTTATCCCTACATAGAAGAGGAATTTCTTCTCTGATTCAAGATTTGCCATGTACGTCATCTAATACTTTAATAGAGAATCTAAAACTACATGCGTCGAAGGGTTGGCTTTTGATTTTCAATTTCTCTCATTATCCTCTCGCGCTTTTCTAATGCATCTTTAACCAATCGGCTTCCTTTTTCTGTTATGGAGTAGATAGTATCATTACTTGTCTCTTCCTCCTTGACTATTAGCCCTGTCTTGGTAAGCTCGGCTAGAGTTATGAATGCTATGGAAGCGTCTCCTTCTTTGTACAATTCCATCACTGTTTTTACAAGTTGCGAAGAAGGCTCTTTCTTTGTCGTGTAGAGTTGGTTCAGTATCTCAACCGCTGCACTAGGAAACTTGTAGCTGTGAGGAGTGTCGTCGGTTATCTTTATTTTTTTGTCCACCATTCATTCACCTTCTAGTCTAACTATGTTGCCGTTTATATATTAATAACTTAATAACCTTTCATGTACCAGACTTTGTAGTTTAATTGTTTTTATGTTGTATTATGAAATGCATGCTATATGATTATGGATTTGAAGCCCGACTCAACTTACTGAGTCTTTCCTCCTCTTTTTCAGATGCCCATAACCAAAGGGAATAAACCCTGGCAACTTCAGATTCCGCCCCATTGACTACTTTACCTCTACCCTTCGCAATCAATTTGGTGTACTTCTCTAGTGTCTTTGTAACTTCGGCGTAAAAAGGCGCTACGGCATCCACCGCTTTTTCGAGTGCCTCTGGCGCTATGTGCTCGTATTTAGAGCTATTAAAGTTCCAAAAATTCTGATAAATCATTTCAACCTTAGATGTTTTCCTACGTAGCATATTGAATGGCCCGTAGTGCTCAACGATTTGCAGCTGCGAGAGCCCTGTAAGAATGTGCTTAATGTCGAACTCCCGGTATTCTCCAAATAGCATGTTGGTTGGATCGGAAAGGTATTTCACTCCATCAACATCTAAGCTTAGCCAGGCATGATGGCCTAAAATGATATTCTTGTACGTTATGACTCCGCCTTCTGATCTCACATTCCAGCCTTCGTGAGCCAGTACCAACTGTAATGCAGAAGCCTTGTGCAGGCACACACCACCACTCTTGCCAGAGAGCACATCCTCCAATATTGGGTATCCTATCTTGTTGCTATCGTATGGTATGTGCTTGTTGACGAATTCGGTAAGAAGCCTGAGCCGGTCTAGCCCCTTGGAATCTCCAGCATATTCCTGCGCCTTTGATATGAAACTCCTCACAGCTTCTCCATCGAGGTTCAATTCTGAAGAGGCATTCTTTAAAAGAACTGGAGGAAAATCAGAGGAAAGTAAGGCTTCTCTAAACTCCTCATTTGAACGAATGGCAGAGGTAGCTTCAGGTTTGCGCATAGTCAAAGTTGCCATTATACCACTTGGTCAGGATATAGCGCAGCTGAAAATATTTATGTATAACCATGTTATTTCTAATACTATCTTGGAAGTTCTAAAACTATTGCGTCAATTCAGATTCAGCTCTTTTACGAGCTCCTTTACCCTTTCATATATCTGGCCCCTTATTGTGGCATGCCCTGTGTAGTCCATAGATTTAGGATCTGTTATATCCCATAATACAAGTTTGGCTGAGCTTTGCAGATAAGATGGTAGCACGTCTTTGTTTACCATAGATACAATAACATCTGCACTATTGCACATGTCTTTTGTAAGCTTCTTTGACACCCTATCGGATACATTCAATCCAATGTCTTTCATGCACGCAGTTACGTTAGGACCCGCTTCGCTTATCCTTTTCCCTTCATAACTGCCAGGATCGACTCCAGCGCTGGTAGCTATTGCTCTATTGCTAGCCAAGCTGTTGAATATTGCTTCAGCCATCTGGCTTCTGCCTACATTGCCTTTGCATATGAAAAGGACTTTAATCAAATCAATACACCTAACATCACTTTAATAGAAATCCTAAAACTATTTACGCAAGTAGATCTTTTACACTTGATTGCTCTGAAATATCTCTGCAATCTTTGATACTAATGCATCTCTTTCTTCTTGGACAGTGAAAGCGTGATTGCCTTTCATTCTGATGCAACTTGAAGATGCCCTATCATAGACATCCATATTCTTGCGTTCGAAGATTTCGTCCTGCAAAGGTATTATCGTTATAAGTTCTGTTTTACGCGAATATGTGGAAATCGCCATTTGGGCATTAAATTCATTAAGTGATTTCCAGAAAGCTGGGCCTATCCTCTGACTCTCTCCGCTTGAACGCGGGTAGACGGTAATCCCATTATAATCCACAACCCCGCCCTTCCGGGATTTGATTCTCTTCGCAAGCCGTTCTGCAGTAATTGCCTGACTAGAATCTGGCGGAGAAATGAATACCGTTTTTGAAATACTATCTGGAGACAGCAAAGCTATAACATAACACCCTAAAGACATACCAATCAGCCAAATCTTGTCACCGTATTTCTCCTGCACGAACCCTAAAACACTATTGAGATCTGAAGCTTCCTTGACCAGACTTGTGTCTTCCTGTTTTCCCTCACTTTTACCATAACCTGTGAAGTCAAACCTCACTACTCTGTACTCTCGCAAAGCAGAAGAAAGATCCACGAAAAGTCCTGCACCCTCGTCTTTGTTTGTGCCAAAGCCGTGGACAAATACTATTGAAATTGGAGAGTTTAAGTTACCCTCTACGAGAACATCTATTTTTTCACCCATAGCATTGTTTACTAACATATTTTCACTGACAGTACTCTACAACACTTTAATAGAAATTCTAACTTGTTATTATTTTAAATATCGTCTTTGGAGTCAATGCCGCATCAACAAATTTGAAACCCATCTTCTTTGCCCACTCGTTATTCGCGTTCAATTTACGCAGTACATAATCCTTTTGAGCTTTAGTTGCACCGTAAGTCTTGCCGTGGATTTTCCCAAGCTTTCCCCTCGCCCTCTTGCGCAAGCGCGACGAAATCAGCTTTGCATCAGCGTTTAGCCAATACTGTTCCTCAAAGAGAGTCATTACTTCACTAAGATTCGCAGCGTCACTGAATGCGTATACTTCCCTTCGTTTGTATTTCTGTAGCTCCTTCTTCAGCGCATTCAAATCCCATATCCAGTCAAAACCCTCCCTTTTAGCCCATTCGGA
Source organism: Microcaldota archaeon (assembly GCA_021793035.1). Lineage (GTDB taxonomy): Archaea > Micrarchaeota > Micrarchaeia > Micrarchaeales > Micrarchaeaceae > JAMCYB01. Next base: position 1,011 of record JAJYTM010000014.1, on the reverse strand, counting down.
TTTTGTGGGCTTGCCTCTGGGATTTCCTTCAGCATCAACCCATATGCCAATTCCTTCTGTGCTCCCATCAAGGACGTTTTTCCCATGCTTCTTAAAGTATTTCATAAGGGTAGTCTTGCCACTTCCAGACACGCCAGAGATTAATACAAGCCGATGAGCACTCTTCATATTCCAATACTTTCATAGAAATTCTAAAAATATTTGCACGAATATATATGCAATGGTGTATAGACAGCGATATAATGAATCCTTTTCTATACTCACATGCAAGTTCTTTCAGAGTTCAGTACTGATAAAGACTTTTATATTTTCTATTGTGCATAGTTATGTCTGCAGTAAGTAGCGGAAAGGGATACCATGTTTAATACCCTCGCAGTAGTACCATACCTGCCATTCCTGGAAAGCAAATACAGCTACGAAGCGCTGCTAGACAGGTTGATCTACCTTGACTACGCCAATATGAAAGGTATAACAAAGGAGGAGGAAGGAACACATGATAACTGGGTACCTGTCTTTAAGAAGAGCCCTTATTCTTCAAGATACTTGGTTGATGGCAATCTTAATATATTGGGCTACTGGCATTTTGTAGCCCTAAAAGAGAAGCTTTTCAAGAAGGCCAAGAAGGGCCTCATGCTTGATTATGAGATAAGCACAGACAATGTATACGCCCTCAATAGGAAAGGCAGGTATAACATGTATTTTGTGGAGACAGTGACACATCCGGATATAACCAATACAGATGCTGCAGCAATGCTTGATGAATCGTTTTATGATTCGGTCTACGATTTTGCAAGAAGCGGCATATTTTTCACAGAGAGACTTACTAACGCAATTACCTCTGATGCAGTTAAGCGAGCCATGGGTTTCGGTATGAAGTTCGTTGCCAAAAATATATATAGGGGGAGCATCTACTCCGCCAAGATGACGGACTTTTTGCTCAGGAACGCTAGCAGGAGGACGGACCTATTCAGGCTATATTCAGAAGGGATGCACGGTAGACGCAGATCTCAT
>JAJYTM010000013.1 GCA_021793035.1 Microcaldota archaeon | reverse complement strand
ATGAAGCTGTTGCTGACCCAAGCCAACCTGACATTGATGGGCGGTGCCGAGCGCGTACTGCTCAAGATAGCGCAGCATTACAATGCAAAGATATACACAGCAGAATACGATAAGAAATCAACCTTTCCGGAATTCTCCGATCTGGATGTCGAAGTAATAGGCAAGCCCGTAATCACGAAGATACTCCCTTATGGGCGCGTAATGCAGGGCCTTAACTACGGGCTAAGCTTCTACAACCTGAAGATTAGCGAGGATTATGATGTAATAAATGCGCACATGGCGCCAAGCCACTGGGCAAGGCACAAGAATGAGCGTGTGATATGGTACTGCCATACGCCCCTCAGGGACATATACGACCTGTACCAATACAGGCTGTCCCTTAAAAAAACATATCAGAAGCCAGTGCACATACTCGGCGCCAAGGGCGTAAGGAGTATAGACAAGAAGGTAGTAAGGGACATAGAATTCATCTTCGCAAACAGCTCCAATACCAAGTCCAGGATACGCAAATATTACGGCAGGGAAGATGCAGAAGTGCTCAATGGGGGCATAGACTACAAGCAGTACAAGAACCTCGGGGATGGCAAGTACTTCTTCTATCCTTCCAGGATATCGCAGAACAAGAGGCAGGAATACGCTATACGCGCCTTCTCCATATTCAAGAGGAAGACAAAGGGCTACAAGCTCGTGCTGTCTGGCGCGGTATCAAAGGACGATTTCTATGCTTCATACTACAACAGGATCAAGGAGGAAGCGAAAAAGGTAGGAGATGTGCAGATAATAGAGAACCCGAGCGATTCAAAGCAGAGGAGCCTTTTCGCCCATTCTTCGGCAGTGCTGTACACCCCGATAAACGAGGACTACGGCCTGGTGCCATTGGAAGCTATGGCAAGCGGCAAGCCGGTGATATCAGTCAACGAAGGCGGGCCAAGGGACACGATAATCAACGGAAAGACCGGGTTCCTCGTGAATGATGAGACGGAGATGGCAGCCAAGATGCAGATGCTGGCTGAAAATCCGCAGCTCTCAAAGGACCTAGGCAAGGAAGGCATAGAAAGGGTCAAAAACAGATATTCTTGGGACAGGTTCTTCAAGATATTCGATAAGAGGGTCAGGCAAGTCGCCAAACTGTAGCGGCTACTTGGCTTTTGGAGTGAGGGATATCACGTACTTGGATATGACCCCTGCAGCGTATGCGAGCACCTTCTTTATATTTGCCTCAGTATTGGTGCCTGTGCATATCATCTTGCCATTCTTGAAAAGTATTATCACCGCTTTCGGCTCAGCCACCTTGAATATGGCCCCTGGGAACTGCTCCGGCTCATAGTCCACAGCCTTGACGTTCTTCGACAGGGCATAGAGGTCTATCTCGGCATGCAGCGCCGCGCTGACAACTATGTTCTCTATCTTTATGACAGGGTTGTTGAGGCTTTTTGTCGAGGGCATTTCCTTTGCCTGGGCTGTTTTTGCGGTCTTTGCTGCCGTTAAATCACCATCAATGATATAATGCTATACAACCTTTATATATGTTTTGTAGGCTTTGCCTCTAATGCGCCGACGTTGCACAAGCATTATATGCGATATATTTAAATCTCGAATTAGTTATTATTATGGCGGTTTCATTGGATGCTGTTTAGGTGTATCATACGGCTAAATCTGTGTGCATTATAGGTGCAGGTACTGTGGGCCTGGTATTGGCAAAGGCATTGGCAGCCTCTGGCATAGAAGTTGACGTATACGAATCCAAGCGAAATGTCTCAGAGGGCTCTGAGAAGGCCTCCGGGATAATATCAAAGATAGGTCTCGAACGCATAGGTGTTGAGTACAAAAGGTCGATAGTTAACGAGCTCCGCGGCGCAATACTGCATTCCGAAGATAAAAGACTAAAGATTAAGTCAAAGGGTACAAAGGCGTATGTTATAGATAGAGGGAAGTACGTAGAGGAGTGCGCTTCCGAAGCTAAGCGCGACGGTGCTAAAATATACGCAAATACTCGATTCAGCCCGAACGACGTCATAAGGCTTGGGGACCAGTATGATGTGATAGTGGGCGCCGACGGCGCAGTGTCTACCGTCGCAAAAACCTTTGCATTTCCGCCAATGAGCTCATATGTCCTTACATACAAGGCAGAATATTCCGGAGCAGATGTCGGAGAGACCGACGTTGTAGACCTTTTTTTCGACAATGCGCTGATGCACAACTTCTTCGGCTGGAGTGTGCCTTATGGTCACGATATAGTGGAACTGGGCCTAGGGGTTGATTCCACCTTCAGGAAGAACAGCAAGGAGGTTTTTGATAAATTCGTCAAGAAACCGGAGATTGCGGAAATGCTAAAATCATCCAAGATGGTGTCTGGGCATGCCAGCCTGATACCGCTGGAGACAAGGCGGAAGACCGTGATTGGGAATGTCCTTCTTGTCGGCGACGCTGCCGGGCAGACAAAAGCGACTACCGGGGGCGGAATAGTATTTGGCTCAGGGTGTGCGAGCATAGCTGCGGACTCCATAATCAAATACCTTAATCGTGGCGTCCCATTGTCAGGATACGAGCATGCTTGGAGAAAGAAATACGGGTTTGAGATGTTCCTCCATAAGAAGATACACAATCTATACTCATCATCAAGCCCAGCTAGGATGGACCGCATATTCGGAGTAGTGAAAGCGCTCGGCGGAGAGAAATTCCTCGGTTCCTATGGCGATATGGACAGGCCCAGTATAATGCTCAAAAGGCTCATATTCCGCGGGCTCATAGGCGACTGAACCACTCACATGCCGAACAGCGAGAGGCTGGCTTCGCTTGCAGCGTGTATGATGGGCCCTGGATACAGTCCAAACAGCACAACCACTGCCAAGCACACTGCAACTGTGGCGATTATATATCCGTTGGCAAACAGCCTGCCACTGCTCACACTCCTCTTCGAATACATAGAGCCGATTACTTTACCATAATAGTATATGGACATGAAGCTGTTGAGTATTCCGAGCCCTGCCAGTATGAGCATGCCTTTGTCAACCGCGCTGGAGAACAGCAGCAGCTTGCCAGTGAAACCCAAGAGAGGGGGCACGCCTGCCATTGAAAGCATGAATATGCTCAATGATATGCCTGCAAACTTGCTTCTGTAGCCCAGCCCGGAATAATCGTCTATACTCATGAGCCCTCTGGACTCCAGCCAGAGCACTATCGAGAATGCGCCTATTACCATGAACATGTGCGCCGCTATCTGCACTATGCTCGCCTCTATCCCGAAGCTGTCCGCTACAGCTATGCCTATAAGTATGTATCCTGCCTGGGATATGGAGGAATACGCGAAAAGGCGCTTCACGTCCTTCTGGACGAATGCCATTATGTTGCCGAAGAACATGGTCAGTATTGCCAGGAGCTCGAATATAGGCGAGAATGTCGCCGAGTATTTGGAGAGCAGCACGAAGAAAGTGGTCATTATAGCTACGAAAGCCACCTTTTTGTTCATGCCTGCAAGCATTGCGGTTATATTTGTCGGTGCACCCTGGTATACGTCAGGCACCCAGAGGTTGAACGGGAATAGCGAAGCCTCGAAGGAGAACCCTGCGATGAAAAGTATTATTGCAAGCGTTAGTATATAGCTACCGAGCGTCGGGTATGACGCCGTAAAGCCAGATAGGAGCAGCGACGGATCATAGGAGAATACCATCGCAACAGCGAAGAGCAGAACCGATATCGCAATGGCACCCAGTATGAACAGTTTTACCGCTGGTTCCACTCTGCTCTTGCCGTCAAGTATTATCATGAATACGGTGCTCAGCGCCACCAGCTCTATGCCTACGACCGTAGTTACTAGCGATGTTGAAGCAGCGACGCCTATTACTCCGACAAGCATGAAGCCGAAGAGCGCCGAGAAGCCAGTGAAATCATTCGAGTACCTGTACGAAATCAGGTATATGAGAGTGCCTGAGGCCATGAACAGCGCAGCGAAGAGCGCCGAGAAAGGATACATTTCAAATACTCCGAGCAGCGTCGTGCTCGAGCCGCCCGTGAAGACTGAGAGAAACAGCGCGGTGTCTATGATAAGCAGCGGAAGGCCTATCAAAAATGCAACATTCTTCCTCCTGTGCAATGCTGCTGCTAGCCCTGACGCAACGAATATGGCAAGCACTGCAAATGCGGCATATACGAGCATTAAATCGCTATTTGGTGCAAGCATTCCTATCAACTATTAACCTATTATTTTCAGCAATATAAACGGCAGCATGCCGAATGCAAATATGAACAACAGCAGCACTGCATAACCCGCTTTCTGCGCCGCTGTCGGAAGGTAAGGAGCTTCTGCGCCGTTCCTTCCATTGACTATCGATCTGCTGACTATCAGGTAAAGCAATCCGCCTGCGAGCAGTATTGCGCCTAGCGGTATCAGTCCATAGAGCCCGAAGGCACTGAACGCGCCAATGAATATAAGCAGGTCGGCTATGAATCCTACTGTGAGCGGAACCCCTGTTATGGAGAAAATGCCCAGCATGAACGAGTATGCAGTAGAAGCAGAACCTTCGACGACCCCGCGTATGAACTTTATGCTCCTCGATCCGAACATGCCCTCTATGCTACCTGCCACGAGGAACAGCAGCGCTATGCCAAGACCGTGCGCCAGCATGCCATATATGCTGCCCTCCCTGCCTATGACGGTGATTGAAGCTATTCCTACGAGTATTATGGACATGTCAAGCATGCTTATGTACGATATTAGCCTCTTCATATCGCTCTGGTTTATTGCTACTAAGACAGCATAGAAGGCGGATATGGCGGCCAGTGCCAATATGTATGCGCTATACTTGGAAGCTATGGGCATCATAAGGAACAGAAGCAGCATCCCGTATGCCCCGAACTTCGAAAGAACGCCTGATATCAGCATGGATCCCTGAGTGGAAGATTCAGTGTACGCATCTGCCATCCACGAATGCAGGGGGAATATAGGCATCTTTATCATGAATGCGACGAAAAGCAGCACGAATATCGATTCCTGTATGCCTATGGGCATGAGGCTTCCGTGCGATATTATGTAAGCGATGTTGAAGGAATGCACCGGCGTACCGAAATATATGAGTATTATGCCTAATAGGAGCGCAGCACTTGCTCCAAGGGAGTATACAAGGAACTTCAGCGCAGCAGATCTCCTATTTGCCGAACCCATATAGCTTATCATGAAGAACGTAGCTACTACGCCAACATCCCAAAATATGAAGAACAATATGAGATTGGAGGACGAGAACAGGCCTATTGCAGCAAGACCAAACAGCAGCATGAGCACGGTAGCACCCTTGCTTGTTCCATCCCTGCCGCTTGACAGCGCCGCTGCGAATAGCACAATCGCAGTCATTGTCAGCAGCACTGCCGATATGGGCGTAGCTATGAAAGAAACATGCACGCCGAACTGCGGTATGTATGCATAGGTCTGCGCCATCACGCTAGCCCCAAAAGCGTACTCATACGCTACGATGAGCAACACCACTACCAGAACGATGGCAGTGGCAGCGATGCCTATGTAATAGCTGAAGCGTTTTTCGAGCAGTGCGGCTAGCACTATGCCCAAGGCGAGCGCCGCGAATATTATGCTGAATTCCGGTATCAAGGCATCACTTTATCAAATTCATGGCGAAGACTATCACTAGGAACACTATGCCTGCAGCAAACGCTATCGCATATGTGTTTATGCTCCCATTCTCTATCCTTTTCAGGGCATTGCCGAGCAGTATGAAGCTGTATGCTCCTCCGTTTATTACGCTGTTTATCGCATCGTTTAGCGCGTCAAACCCTTCGCCGAGCAGCTCTATGCCCTTAAGCAGGTATACATAGAACGCGTTTATGAAGAAGCTATTGTGAAGCAGCTTGTACTCCAGGGATGACGCATCTACATGGGGCGCCTTGCCCCTTGAATAAAGAACGTAAGCGATTCCAAGACCAGCCAGGACAAGCATGGTCTCTATCAACGGATCAATGATGCCTATGCTGAATTTCGGCATTGCGGCATAATACATCGGAAGCATAAAATAGGCAAGGCCGCTTGCAAGCACCAGCACGGCCAGTATTGCAATTGGCGCCAGCATGGATCTCGGCACAGTCCTGTATCCTAAGCTTGACAGGTAGCTGTCTTTCCTAGACGGCAAGTATAGCCAGCGGAAGATGTACACGCTTGATAGGAAGTCTATCGCTATCAAGGCGATATATATGTACATGCTGCTGGCAGAAGTGTCTATCCCAAGCTTGCCGAAAAATCCGCCAAGGGGGAATATGCCCGCCAGAGACAGCACCCCTATGATTGTCGATATGTACAGCAGCTTGTTCGTCCTGAATCCAAAGTTGTAGGTCCTGTATATGTTCTCCTCCCCCGTGGCTTTCATTATCGAGCCTGCGCTCATGAATAACAGCGCCTTGTAGAATGTCTGGACTACGAACAGCAGCATTGCTGCAAATATAGCGTTGAATCCCAAGGCTATGAACATCAGTGCCAGGTCCTCCATCGTAGAGTATGCCAGTATCTTCTTTATGTGGTGCTCCGACAATGCGTTCATCACAGCAACTATTGCGGTTATCAGGCCTATTGCGAGTATGGGCACGAGCATGCCCGCCTTTACATACAGGGGCAGCAGTATCGCAACTAGGAACACGCCCGCCTTAACCATGGTCGAAGAATGAAGGAAGGCTGATACTGGCGTAGGCCCTTCCATGGCATCGGACAGCCATTCATTGAATGGGAACTGTGCGGATTTCGTGAATGCTGCGACCAGTATAAAGGCTAGCGCTACCTTCAAGTAGACCGTGCTGCCTGCAATCGAAAGCAATGAAGATATGTTGAGGGTATGATATGCACTCCATAGTATTATCATCGCGGCGAGGAACAGTATGTCGCCTATTATTATGGTGCTTATCGCCTTCCTCGCGGCATCAGGCACTACCTTCTTCGCATACCAGAACCCGATGAGGAGATAGCTAGTTATGCCTAGCATCTCCCATGCGATGAACATGGTTATGAGGTTGCCCGATATCGCGAAGAGCATCATCGCCGCCGCGAAGAGGCTCATTTCGAAATAGTATCTGCTCTGCTCGCTCCTCGTATCCATATAGCCGAACGAATACAGTAAAATCAACGGCGTGACTACCCCCACCAAGGCGAGAAGCAGGGCGTTGAGCGGAAGTACAGAAGTTGTTATATTGAACGAATAGCCCTGCAAGATGAACCAGCTTATCCTGTATACCCCTCCAACGTAATAAAGGACTACCACAGCTATGATGATGAGCGACAGCACGCTGCCCGCCAGCGCTATGTACTTGGCAGCCCAGTCGCGATGTATCGCCAATATTATCAATGCAGCAGCTACCAGCGGCGCAACGCTCAGCAATGGCAATGCCTGCAACATCGATTCACTCCCTCAATTTCGAAAGCTTAGATACGTCAAGGCTCACCTCTGCCTTGACCATGTACTGATAAAGCGATATCGCAACTACCACCTCTGCAGCAGCAACTGCCCACACTGTGAACAGCAGCAGCAGAATGCTGCCAATGCCCAGATAGCTGAATACCGAAGCCGCGAGAAGCGCAGCAGCTACCAGCACTATCTCTACCGAGAACATCATAACTATGAAGTGCCTGCTCGAGGATATCCCCGCTATGCCTATGGCGAACAGAATCAAGCTCAGGCCGAGCAGATATATAAATATCATTTTTTGCCACCTATCCTTTTCATTACTATAACGGCGCCTATGGATACTGCGAATATGAATATCGCTATGAAGTAAAAGTATTGTATAGACGAAGACATGCCCTCCGATATCTCGCTTTCGGTCAGCGCATTGCTGACAGTTGCGGAAGAACCCAGCGCCACGAGCGGGTAGAGGAGGACCGCCGCCAGTATTGCCGATATCACTGCCAGCCCTATGTATGAGGTGTGCTTGAAGCGCGAAAAGCTCCCAGAAGCTACGCCAACGAATATGTACGTCGATACGCCTCCTATCATTATGAATAGCTGCAATATCGCCAGAAGATCCTGGTCTATCAGGAGGAACATGATCGAGTTGGCAAAAAATACAGTGGCGAGGGCTATCGCAGCATGCAGTATGTCCTTGAGCTTGAAAACCGCTATTACGGATGCAACCTCAAATACTGCTACTGCGAAGAAAATCAAATCCATCAGGGCCAACACACAACCACACTAATCTTATTTCAAGTCCTCGGGCCTGAGCACATATTCCCTCCTGTCATATTTCTCGAAGCTGTAATCCTTGGATAGTATAAGGCATTTCGTAGGGCATACCTCCTCGCACAGGTCGCAGAACAGGCACCTCTCCAGGTTCACTTCTGGCATCTTCTTTGTACCCTTCTCCGTCTCCACGTCGACCATTGTTATCGTCTGGTTCGGGCATATGCGCGCGCATGCGCCGCAGCTTATGCAGGTCTTCATGTCAAGCTTGTGTATGCCCCTGTAGTTGTCGGCTATGGACTCCCTGTCCTCGGGATACTGAAGCGTACTCGGGCCACGCGCAAGCGCCTTGACCGCACGCCCTATCGATTTTACGAATACCATTCCATCATTCCTACATGTCTGGCAAACTTTATATGCTATCTTCCCTCATTCAGCACCAAATATATCATCACTTGACAAACACCACGAAAGTTATGAGCACGTTCAGCAGCGACAGCGGCAGGAGGTATAGCCAGCCTGTGCGTATCACCCTGTCGAGCCTCATCCTGAGCATCGATGTCCTGAGCACTATTATGAATATTGTGACAAGCACCACCTTCAGTATCATCCAAAACGCAGCAGGCAGGACCGGTCCGAGCCATCCACCAAGAAACAGCAGCGAGATCAGCAGCGAGCCTACGAACATGCGTGTGTAATCGAGGAACAGTGCCAGGCCGTAGTAAGGTGCGCTCACATCCGTCAGCCATCCTGCTATGAGCTCGTTGTCCGCTTCGCGCAGGTCGAACGGCGGCCTCTCAAGCTCTGCGAGCATCACTGTGAAGAACACGACCAGCCCTATGGGCATGAGTATGCCAAACCACATGCCGCTCTGCGCATTGACTATGGATATGAGGTTGTAGCTGTGCGCGAGCATCGCTACTGCTACGACGACGAAGAGCATGGGCAGCTCGTAGCTCACCATGGTTATAACGGACCTCTGCGCGCTTATCGAAGCGAACTTGTTGCCGCTCGTCCATCCTGCCAGAAACATTATCAGCGGCGAGAACGACAGCAGCAGGAAAACAACCAGGAGGCCCAGCGTGGCGTTTATACCTACGAAAGTGCCTGTTATCGGTATGAATGCAAGCATCACAACGAACATCGCGTACAGCAGCGGGAGAACCAGGCCGTAGAGCGGCTTGTCGGCATTGTCCGGAGTTATATTCTCCTTTGACAGGAGTTTAATCACATCAGCCATGTTCTGCAATATCCCGAACTTGCCTACATATGTCGGCCCGTGCCTGGAATGCACCCTTGCCATGAACTTCCTTTCGCCCCATCCAAAGAGGTAAACGAACCCCACTATCAATATTCCGAGAAGTACAGCAAAGACTATGAAGGCAGAGAGAAGCGAGAGCGCCTCCGCATAGAATGCGCCTACGGAGGGCTTCAGCAACGCATACGAGTATGCAAATACCTGGCTTATGAAACCCGAGTCGATATACATATGATTACCAAATGCCGCGCTTTTTTGCCTGAAGTGCTATGACATGCAATGCCTAAATTCTTTTGTGCTTGATGTAATAAATATAATTAGTGATTCTACATGGACCTTAGCGCTAACGCAAAGAGCATAATTGCATCTGGGCAGGCAAGGATAAAAGTAAAGAGAGCCGGAATGCAGCAATATCAGGTGTTCAAGGTGAAGAGGGTAAAGATCGGCAATGCCGAATTCGTAGAGCTCTACTCAAACAGGATGCTCGATGCGAGCGAGCTCGCCCGCGTGGCGAATGAAACGGGGCTGCCTGTTGAGGCTGAAGGGCGGCGCGCTTTCCCGGAGGGCAGCGGCGCAAAGGACTTCATAGGCCTATGAATCACGGATAGCCCTCGTTGGTCACGTTCAGCGCTCCATATGCGCTGCCAGTCCTGTTGTCAAGCGTGTAGTTCATGTACAGGTTGTAGCTGGTCACAGCGCTCAGCAGAGGTATTGGTATATTGTAGCACTTCACGCCCTGGCTTATGCTCGAGTGCGGAGCTATGGTGCGGTTTACGGTCTCATTCGCACGCAGCCCTGATATGTAGCATGAGTCGTAATTGAGCCTCAGGCTTGTGTTACGGTTGTTTGTTATGTTCATGCTCGCAGTGTTGCTGGTGTAGTTGAATTCTATTATCCCGCACGATATTCCATTTATCGGTATGGAGCATGTGTCGTTGAAGGCGCTCTTCCACAGCAGGGGCGACTGGCTAATATTCAATGACTTTATCAGGTCATAGGCATTTAGGTGGGCGTCAACCGCCTCCGAAGAGTTTACGAACGAGTACATCTCTATCCTATAGTTGTTTGTGAGCTCCTCAGATTTGACTAGCGATACAGGAGCATTGATGCCGGCTGCCTGCAGGATATACACCGAGCATACTGCGCTGTTGTTCGAAAGCAAGCCGAAGCACCTTCCAGGATTGCTGTTGTTGGTGGATACCCTATTGATATAGCTTATGAATATGCCATAATTGTTCTGGAATATGTTTGAGCCTGATATGCTGCCGTTGCCTTCTCCAAAGGTATTGCCAAGGTACGAAAAGCCGGCTGCGGAGGTATTATAGAAGAACCTGCTCACGTGGTCAATGAAATGCGCGGAGCTGTTCATTGCTGCGTACACCTCTGCGGAACGAGTTGGTGCATACACAGAGTTCAATGATGCGCATGTGGCGCTGCCAGCGGAATGGTAAGATACCATCTTTGTCCAGCCTCCCGAAAACGATACGCATGCGCTTGTGCCGTTGCCGAGATCAAACATTTGTACTCCATCAGATTCTGAAATGCTGTTGTACCCGAAGCTGCCTAGGATTTTATCGATTACGCCAGGCCCTCCTGTGCCCTGGAGCCAAAGCGCGTATGCAGACGAGCTGTTTGAGTAGCGCACAGCCGCACCATGCACGGAGTTCAGAGTGCCATAAAGGTCGGACATGATGCTATTAATCACTGTTTTATTGGGAACCAGCAGCGAGTTTATCCTGCTGACGTTATATTCGCTTGACAGCTCTGCGAGCACCGGCCCGGTATTCTGCATGAGGGTGAAATTGTACGAGGATACGATGCCTTTGTTCGGCATGGACGAATAAGCCTGGCCAGACTCGTTCTGGCTTACATTCATTGTTATCGAAGCTGTTGCAGCTCCCCTGTAAGGTATATCAATGACATGCCCTGGGTCGGCTATTGCCGAGAACGAGTATGTTCCATTGGCCGTATAAGTGTAATTGGTATATATCACCGCGCTCTTGTGCGCAGGTATTGATGCGTTGTATAGGTGCAGAGCCGATCCATCGATGTAAAAGCCGACGAGCATGTCGTGCACTCCATAGCTTCCTGTATTGTTTATCACTATGGCGAAGTCCGTGGTGTTGAACGGATACAGATTCGCACCGCTTGAATTGTACAGATGAACGTCTATGCTATATGCAGGATGTATCAATGCCGAGGCAAGCACGTATATTATGGCTATGACGATCACAGCCACTGCAAGATAGAATATGACATTTCTGTTTAAAGCCATTGCATCACCTGTTCTTCAGTTCCTTTAGCGCGTATATTATCTTCTCCTTTATGGGATCGAGCATCTCGTTGAAATAGCTGTTCACCCAGGCCTTTTCGTCATACCTCTCGCCTATGCTCGGGTCGGATATGTAGTACTTGCTCTTCGAGTTCTTTATTATATTCGTCTTCTTGAGCTGCAGCAGGTGGTACCTAAGGGTCTTCTCATTTATGGGCCCCCATGACTTCTCTATGTAGTCAAGCAGATCGGATACTGTCGGATCCCTGTTGAGCTTGAACTGGAAGTAGAGTATGCCGTCGAGCACCTCTATTGCCGAGAGACGCGACTCGCCCGGATTTATGACTCCAAGCGACAGGGCCAGCCAGCGGACAAGAGACCTGCGGGTCTCGGTGACCTCCTTGCTTATCCTTAGGTCCCTTAGCGTCACTTCATTCTCTATGAACTTCGATTCGTTGAGCTTGGCAGGCATAACATGACCTATATTGCCAACTAAGCTTTTTATTCATTATCATATATAATCATTTAGCAAAGTTTGCTTGTCGTACATTTTGTGGAATGCGCTCGCTACGGCATAATGCTCGGGCGGGCGCGCATGGTGCATTTACATGCCTATAACAAACATAAGCGTAAGATTCGACCCGGAGAAGCTGAAGGCCAACGCGAGGAACGAGGCCATGCTGGTGCTAGGAATAGAGAATATAGACCGCAGCAAGAACTATTGGTGCGAGAGCGAGGTATCCGTGAAGCCGCCGCTGAGCCTTGCGCACGACATAGAGCTGAACATGGGAAAGACGCGCGTTGGCATACTCAAGCCTTTGGGCAAGCTCGAAAAGAAGATAAAAATATACACCAGGCCGAACAACTTCCCGGACACGTACACGGTCAACATTACCACATACGTCTACGACGAAGAGGGCGTAATAGCTGAGCGCATAGAGAGCAAGGCCAGCATCCCGTGCGTATAGCTGGCAACAGGGTCAATCAATGGCAGAGAATCACGAAGTGCCCACCTGGCTCTACTGCCAGGACATACTCCTTAGCATAAAGGAAGAGCTGGTAGCGGAAGCGCTGGATACGCTGGAGCAGGAAATCAAGGAAAAGAGGATAGACATACAGGGCAGCATGGTGACGGCGCAGGAAGGCAGCGAGGACGTAGAGAAGAAGATGTTCGTAATAGACAACCTGAGGCACAGGGCCGACGAGATACGCGAAAGGTACAAGAGCTACATGAGCATAAAGGATTCTGACAAGGCCAAGCTCGATCCGGAATTCGTAGGCAGGCTAGAATCAATGAGGAAGTTCCTGCTGGCAGTCACACAGATATCCATGCTCATGGACTATTCAGACATATTCAACGAATGGGCCAGCAGCATGGACCATGGCCCGAAGGGCGTTAAGCCTGCCGACCTCCTTGCCAGCACAATAGACGAAGACGGAAGGCGCGAGGCCATGGAGTTCGCAGCGGGCAGCAAGAAGATAATGGAATACTTGGGAGAAGAGGACGCGGGCATAGTGAAGGAAGCAATAGCCTCGCATAAAGGAGCGAAGAGCAGCGGCGAATCTATATAAACATTTATCTGCGATAATAATACAGTGATTGGATGAAATTGGACGCAGGCAAGGACGCCCCGGAATCGGTCAACGCATTCATAGAGATA
>JAJYTM010000012.1 GCA_021793035.1 Microcaldota archaeon | reverse complement strand
GTGCTCGGCAACTATCCTAACAGTCTCAGATGTGGGCTTTTTCATGCCTGTGTCTACTATCAGCAAGCGCAGATTTGGCGGTATATCCTCCCTTACGGCCCCGTCCTTATCATTATATAAGATGCAACCTCCGTAGAAGGAGGCATTGACATCTATCTTACCTGCGGAATAGTTCTTGTGTATTACCCTGTCTCCATCCCTAGCTATGTCTATTAGCTTATCGTCTCCAGCCATTATTCCTAGGGAATTTGCCATTGCAACGGTAAACGCGGTAGAGCATGCAGCACTGCTCGCGAAGCCCCTGCTTATCGGTATATCGGAGCTTATGCTCACCCTTTTACCAGACATGCCTGCACCGAATTCATCCATTACCCTTCCTGCGATTATTATGTATGGGAGCAGGCCTAAATGCACTCCTGCCTTTGCCGCATTCTCTACGAAAGCCGAGATATGGTTGTTCCTGTGTTCTTTCTCGGTTTTTGCAAGCTCTATGCGGTCAGCATCCTTCGCCATCTTATAATCCCTGAAGAGTTTGGATATATACTCGACAGAAAATGAGCCGTTCTGCTTCAAGTCATCCAATTGGAATTCGATGCCGTCAATATCGACATCGCTGACTTTAGCATCAACTTTCCTCCCTACTGTTACTGCAACAGAATGGTAACCGTACACAACCGCATGCTCTCCGTATAGTTTGACTACTCCAAAGGCGCTTGCTTTTGTTTCTGACATGGTATCTGGCATTTATGATTATACAGGCTTTTAAAGTGTGCAGATTACATCGTCACTCAACGAAGTGCCCCGGTTATCCGTGCGCGCTGGTGTAGTTCTTCAGCTCCTTGTAGAACAGCCTCTTGAATATGTATATGAATGCAATGGAGATTGCCGCCATTCCTGCCAAGGTTGAAATGCCCAGCTTTCCTGAAAATATCGCTACTGGATAATACGTCGCTATGCCTACGGGTATTATGAAGGACAGAACAAATATGCCCATCACCCCGTATATCGTAAGCGGATATGAGGCGAACTCGCTGAATATGTTTATCAGGCTATGCGTCCAGTTGGCCGACCTCATTAGCTTGTATACGCCAAGCGAGAATATGACCATGAACGTGATCAGCACTGCCAGCCCCAATGCCAGCATTACAATGAATTCAGCTGCCTGTAAAGCGGTCATACTCAGGTGTATCATCGAATAGATGATAATGATTATTCCGGTACCTGCGCTCGACAGCGAATATGGATTCCCCAGTGCAAGAACGGTGAGGTATGGGGAGTATGGCCTTGTCAGGTATATGTCCAGCCCCCCCTCCTTCATGAGGTTGGTAAGGCCCCACGGCTGCACGAAGTAGTACATTAGTGATACTGCTGTCGAGGAAACGCCTCCCAAGAGAAGCAGCTGGTAGTAGCTCCAGCCGGCTATGCCGCTCGATACCGTATAGATTATCGTTATGAACGTGAAGTTTATCAACGGGCCAAGCGCCACAGCAAAGAGCAGGAAGAGCGCCGATGCCCTGTACACCATCACTTCCTTCCACATGTAGCGCTGCATCAGCGCGAATATGTGCACGTTTCTTGCAATGCCATCGAGGTTGTACTTTTCGCCCAAGCTATCCACCCACAGATGTTGCTCTCTTGAAAGCGAACTTCCATAATACATAGCCTATCGCTACGAATGCCGCAAGCCAGGCTATGCCTATCCAGAAGCTCTGCACGCCTACTGCACCCACTCCTGTGAACTCCGATATTGGAACGTAGAACATGAACTGGAACGGCAGCACATACATTATCTTGCCTAGATACTGAGGGAAAAGCGACAAAGGTATTATTGCACCTCCAAGAAGACCGCTGCCTATCTCGTAGAATGCCGTGATGCCGTTTATGTCGTTTGTAAACACGCTCATGCACCCAATTATGAAATCTAACAACAACGATATAAGTAGCCCGATGAGCATTGATGCTGCGAACAGCGCCAGACGCTGGAGCGTGAGCGTTATATGGAATGCAAAGACTATGATCACGAAAAGCGGCAGCCCTACGAGTACTACCCATATCAGCGTGCTGAATAGCGCGGATACTATCCTAAGCCCAATATAGCTCATAGGCATGGTGAGATTTGCGGCTATGCGCCCCCGCTTGAAATCAAATTCCATTATGTACGGCAGGTTGGTATATAGCATCAGCTCTACGAGGCTTATTGAGAAGAAGTAAGCAATCATTCCATCCAAGCTGTACGCGCCTATGCTTGATACATGCGACGATAGGAATACGACAGACCATACGAACACCATGACCAGCGGACCAGCTATCTTCGTCACTATGCTCAGAGTCAGGTCAAGGCGATATGATGCCTCATTTTTGAAATCCAGCTTGAAAAGGGCCAAGTACTTCAGCACTCCTCTGCGCAGACTATATTGCACTGCTAGCACCCCGCGTCTTATTTGTATAGAACTTGTGCAGCACATTGCTCAGCTCAGGCTCGGAAACGCTGAAATCGACTACCTTCTTGGAAGAGAGGAATGCGGACAGGTACCTGTCGGTGACCATTCTGCCAGGTATCTCGAATTTTATGTAATCGTCCGTATGCTCTATTATATTTATGCCCTTTACTCTTGGCGCTTCAAGCCTCGCCCTCGAGTACACAACAACTTCTCTCATGTCGCCGAACATGTGAGATATGCCTTTGCTGTCGCCGCTGTACACAATCCTGCCCCTATCTATTATCAGCATATTGCGCGCCAGTATCTTTACGTCGTCTATCACGTGCGTGGCGATTATGAATGTGGTGCCATACCTTCTATTCATGTCCATCAGCGCGTCCCTAAGCGCGAAGCTTGAAGGCAGGTCAACCCCTATGGTTGGCTCATCAAGAAACACTACCTCCGGCAGGTGCAGTATGGAAGCGACGAAGTTGCATTTCATCCTCTCTCCTAGAGACAGCTCTCTCACAGGTCTCTTATATACGCCCTTAAGATTGAGGATTCTCACGAAGTATTCGAGTCTTTTATGGTATTCGCTAGGGCCTATGCCGTACAGCTCCCTTCTGAACTCAAAAGTATCAAGTGCAGGGATGTTCCAGTACAGCTGGTCATGGGCGCCGAATACTACCCCTATCCTCATTGCCAGCTTTATCCTGTCCTTCCACGGATCCAAGCCAAGGACAAGCGCTTTTCCGGAATCGGGATGAAGCACTCCGGTAAGTATCTTTATCATTGTGGACTTGCCGCTGCCGTTCTTCCCCAAGAGAGCGATCATGTCGCCGGCATTGACCCTGAGATTTATGCCCTTCAGCGCATCTATTGACTTGTAGTCACGCCTCAGCGATGACAGAAAGCCCTTGCTGTGCGACTTTTCGTAGCTTTTGAACCTCTTGCGTATCCCTTCAGCTATGATGACAGGTTCAGCGGGTTTGCCTTCCATATAAAAGACCATAAAAGCGCAGCTATTCAAGCGAATTTGGCTACGCTAAATGTATAAGCACTAAGCTTATTATTGCTTGTGTGCAGCATGTCAACTGCAGTTTCTGTCGCGTATGGCAATGCGAATGCCTAGCGCTTCGTGCGCTTGCGCATCACGTACTGCAGCCATATCTGCCCGTTCTTCCTGAAGCCCAGATGCCTGTAGAATCTTATCGCGCCTAGGTTCGTCTTTGGCGTTGTGAGGAAAATGACGTTGCAGCCCTCTCTTTCGCACCACGATACTACGCGCTTGACAAGCAGCTTCCCTATTCCAAGGCTCCTGAATCTTTTCCTTATAAAGAGCTCTTCTATGTAGCCAAAGCCCGTTCCCGGCGAACTGTAGGATATGTAGGTCAGTATCACGAATCCTGCAGGCTCGCCATTGTGCTCAGCTATGAAGGTTACGGCCTTTGCCTTTGGTACTCTGAAAGACTTTATCTTATTGCGGTGCTCGGGATAAAGCCCGGTATACAGCTCAAGCAGCAGCTTTGAGTCGCCATCTTTCGCCTCGCGCACGCTTATCCCATCCTTTGCATCCAATCTAGCACCTCACAATACAGTATTCTTATGCTATCTTTTTAGAGGTTGTGATTGGCCCGGTAAAGATTCATACAACGCTTTCTTGCATAAGGCGGTGATCGCCCGCAGAAAGCATAGGTCTATATATTACCTCGTTCAATATATACAACGACAAAGTGATATAATGAAAGGAAAAGTGAAGATGTTCAACTCTGCAAGAGGGTTTGGATTCATTACTGGAGAGGACGGAAAGGACGTGTATGTACACACAACGGCTGTCCAGGATGGAGCTACGCTTGCTGAGGGAGACTCTGTGGAATACGAAGTCGAAGCAGGAGAGCGCGGCCCGAGAGCTAAGAACGTAAGGAAAGTGTAATTCTAGCTAGCTATATATACGATATATACTACTAATTCTTTTTATTTCTGTTTTTTATTTAATAATTATTGGCTCAGCCCAGGCTATGTCTGATAGCTGTTTTCTCAGTAGGATTTGGCAAAATACGCGATGATATCGGTTTCCTTGCCACACACTACGCATTTGCCTTTCTTGTGCTCGTCTAGCGGTATGGCTCTGTTAGTGGCAGTTGTGTCTTCTTTTATCTTCGCCTCGCAGCTTTCGCTCCCGCACCAATTGGCTTTCACGAAACCCTTGCCAATGTAGCGCTTGAAGTCGTCATAGCTCGACACTTCAAAAGTCATGCTCTTGAGCCTTTCATTGGCGCTTTTGAACATGCCTTCCTGTATAAGCTTGAGCGTGTCGTTTATTGTGCCTGTTAGCGATGAATATTCCGCTTTTGACTTCTTGCCTGTGTCCCTGCGCGAGATGACCAACGTCTTTGACTGCAGCTCCCTCGGCCCTATCTCCAGCCTTATAGGCACGCCCTTGAGCTCCCAATCGTTAAACTTATACCCTGGAGACCTATCGTCCCTGTCGTCCAGCTTTACGCGTATGCCTGCATTGGCGAGCTGCGATTTGACTTCATTGGAGAAATCGAGCACCTTGTGCATCTCTTCTTCCGCCTTGTATATCGGCACTATTACTACCTGTATGGGAGCAAGCCTTGGCGGCAGGACCAGCCCCTTATCATCGCCATGCTCCATTATCAGTGCACCTATGAGCCTGGTCGATATTCCCCAAGATGTTGTATGTATGTGCTTCTCATTGCCATCCCTGTCAGTAAACGTTATGCCCAGAGGCTTCGAAAAGTTGGTGCCGAGATAGTGGGAAGTGCCTGACTGCACGGCTTTGCCGTCAGGCATCATTGACTCAAGCGTGTATGTGTATACCGCGCCGGCAAACTTCTCGGATTCGGATTTCTTGCCCATTATAATGGGTATTGCAAAATACTCCTCTATAATCTGCTTATAAAAGCCCAGTATCATTGATGCTTCCTTCTCAGCTTCCTCCTTTGTGGAATGCGCAGTGTGCCCTTCCTGCCAGAGGAACTCAGAGGTCCGGAGGAAAGGCTTTGTAGCTTTTATCTCCGCCCTTGCTACGCTGCACCACTGATTCAAAAGCAATGGCAGGTCTTTCCAGCTTCGTACCCACTTCTGCATGAAATAGTAGATTATCGTCTCCGATGTAGGCCTCACGGCAATCCTCTCGCTGAGATCTCTCGATCCTGCCTTCGTAATCCAGAACACTTCTGGCGAGAATCCTTCAAAATGCTCCGCCTCTTTCTCAAGCAAATTCTCAGGTATAAACATTGGGAAATACGCGTTTGAATGCCCAGTGCCCTTTATCATCCTGTTGAATGCTTCTTGAACTATTTCCCATATTGAATATGAATAAGGCATGAACACTATGGTGCCCTGCACTGGTCCGTAATCTGCCATGCCGGACTTGAGGACTGCCTGAACGTACCACTCCGAGATATCCTCTGACTTCTTTGCCGTTATGCCTTTGTCATTGTCTTCCATCGCATCACAGATTATATATAGGCTAAAATTATAAAGCAATTGTCCAGATTGCTGTAATTATCGCTTCCTGCCTGTAGGGGTCTTGCCGCCTTTTTTAGGCGAGGCCTTAACCCAATAATCAGTACTGTACCGCTTGCAATCAGTGCACTTGATGCCTTTGCAGCTGGCTCTGCGGTTAGAATGCGGCCCGCTGTATGCCGTGTCCTTCAAATCCTCTATTACATTGTATAGCAAGGTGCCTTTTTCCGTTACGGAATAAAGTTTGTGTTTCCCTGACGTAGGAATCTGTTTTAACAGCGAGTATCGCTTCATGCCCTCCAGCAGGAACACCAGGTCTCTGGGTGTTATGTACTTCACTCTCCTGAAAAGATCGTTGAACCCTATGCCCTGCTCTGATAGTGCAATCTCCTCCATCACTGGGAAGAACCACTTCCTTCCTATCAGGTGGGCTATTCCAACCGGTGCGCACTCGACGTCTCTGTTCATATCTATTCCCCTAGTACATATCATGGAGAAAATAAATGCCTTAGTATATCTGTCCAGCCATTATGTAACGATTTATGTGCAAAGTTTTATATTCATAGCATGCGCAAGAGGGTTGATTACATGGATGGCAACAATAGCAAGCGCTCTTCTTGGGCGATAAAGAACTATATAATTGCATTGATAGTCGTGATTGCGGCAATCGCCGTAATCTCATACTTAGTCTTAGGCAACGCAGCTGCGTCGCAATCCGTAAAGCTCGGTGATAACGTCAGCGTGTATTATACTGGAAGTT
The DNA here is from genome assembly GCA_021793035.1 of Microcaldota archaeon. Lineage (GTDB taxonomy): Archaea > Micrarchaeota > Micrarchaeia > Micrarchaeales > Micrarchaeaceae > JAMCYB01. The sequence continues at coordinate 7,277 of JAJYTM010000012.1, read as the reverse complement.
TCACCAACGGCACGGTGTTCGGTTCAAACTTCAACGGGCAGCCGTTCAATTTCACAGTGGGCTCGCCGCAGCTAATACCTGGTTTTAGCAGCGCAGTAATCGGCATGAAGGTCGGCCAAGTAAAAAATGTCACCATACCGGTACAGGATGCCTACGGGCCCATAAATCAGAGCAAGATAATAAGCGTGCCGCTTACCGATTTCAACAAAAGCGCAATAAAGGTAGGGTCGATAGTAACTACATCGGCTGGGCAGCCAGGCGAGATAATAGCACTAAACAGCACAAACGCCACGGTGGATTTCAATTCGCCGCTGGCAGGGCATACCCTGGACTTTGAGATAAAAGTTGTAGCTATATATAAGTAGCTCAGGCAAAAGTGCATACATACCCCTCTTATCGCTATTTGGTTGTGGCCGCCCCATTTTAGCAACCTTTTTAGACATGCACGATAGCCATAAATATCTGAAAATTTGCTATAAGGATATCGCACCCCTCTTTTTACATTAAAATAATATAGTAGGGTGGAATGCAGTGGTTTATATGAACGACACCAAAACACCAAAGAGGACTCCAATGGACTTGCTGACTGCCAAGTATGTGCACGGCCTATTGGATAACGAAAACACAGATAAGCGCCTCGCTGAGAAGATGAAGAGCGTTACTGAAGAGCTGGAAAACATCAAGAAGCGCATGGCTTCCAATAAAGAATCGAGACTGAGGGGAACAATAGAGTATGGATCCGGCATAGCTCGCAACTTTACGGAATCCAAGAAGCCTTTGGCGCTATATGTCATGATCTCATTTTTCAAGAATGAGGACGGGCACGACCTAAGCTCTGACGAAGTAAAGGCAGGAACGACAGTTAAAGCTAGCAGATTACTTAGGAACATAGAGTCAGGTCTGTCTGCGAACTCCAGAATATTGTGGATAGACAGGAGCAAACCTCGGACCGATTTAAACGACACGCTGGCTTATTTAGAGGCCAATGGCTTTGTGAAATGCAGTACAGATTTGAGCAGCGCTAACTTTGATGGCAACACGGAGGTGCAGCTAACAGGCAATGGCGCGTTGGCGGCGCGCGCGCTGAGGGAATATATTGCCGCAAAAAGGGATTTAGAACGCAAGCAGTGAGTTGAAGCGCCGACTGCTCTTGCGCTTTGCTCATTGTGCAGCGTTCTTCTCAGCATCTAATTTCAGTATATCTACAATCCTTGCTACAGCGGTATTAAGGTTGCCGTAATGCCTGAATAGGGTGTCGATGCTAACCCTGTAAGTGGCCTTTGATGTACCAATCAGGGGCGATACCTTGAGCGCAATTGACAGCCCCTTGTTATTGTCCTGCCTGCCGTACTCTTCCCTCAATGCAGCCTCTGTGCTCGATGGTATGTTAACGTAGTTAGAGATAATTGTCTTACGTATTTCGAGATATGCATTAGCCATGGCCCTTATGCCAGCTATTACACCTTCCCTCCGCGCATCTTCCTCGCCTAGCTCGGTGCTGCTATCATCAGCCATTTTCGCTATATTTATTGCAGCATTATACTCTTTGCTGGAGGATTTATACAATAAGCGTACATCATTCACGTCTATTATGCGAATATCCACTCTCCTATTATCTGCCTGCATGTGACCACTTCGGAACTTGCTGTAATTCGTAGGCACGCACTACCTCTGAACTGTACAAAAGTATATCCTCCCATTATTATATTTATATCTTATGATTTATTGGGTAGGAAGTCTACATCGCGGCCTTTTCTGCCCGGCAGCTCCGTCGAGGCGGTAAGCAGTCTTATATCCGGCATCCTTTCAGATAGGCTCTTCTTTATGCCGGATATGTTATCTGCTGTACTATCCACAAGCAGTATGTAGCTGGATGGATTCTCCGACAGTGCCTTTGAGCATACATTAGCAACATGCTGTAGGTAGTCGCCGGTTATATATTTGTTCGGCATGATGCTGCTAACCCTCTTGACGGACAGGTAGTCGCTCAGCAGCCTCGCTACTATCAGCCCCGAGCGAGACATGTACAGTATGGCGGCAGGCTTGCTGCCTCTGCCCAATACCCTCCTTGATAGCTCTTCCGACTTAGACTTAATCTCGTCAAAGCCGAGCTGCTTCTCGCCCCTTGCGTGCTCTATGAGCTTGAGGCCGCCGCCTATGTTCGACCTCTTGAAGTCTATCCTGCTCTCGTTCTCCTCGTAGTCGAATACGATCCAGGCGTTGTCCTGCATCTGTTTGCCCATGATATCAGGCTTAAACACAGAGTGGGGCTTGTATACCAATGTAGTAGTAACCACCTTCTCGTACTTTTTCCTGAACAGCTCTGTTGCTGCCTTCAGGGTCTTGCCAGAATCTGCTATGTCATCCACCAACAGCACATACTCCCCCCTCTTCAGCTCCAACGAGATATAATGCGGCAGTATGTAGAGCTTGCCGTTCTGGTTGATATCAGTATACGACACCATCTGCAGGCCATACAGCTCATCTACGCCAATCATATCGGACAACATGTGCGCCAGCACCATGCCGCCGCGTTCTATATAGAGTATGGCTTTAGGTTTACCGTATTCGCTTAGCACTTCCTTGGCCATCTTCTTCGACAGCTCCTGCATCTCTATGAAGCTCATCCAATAGTACGTGCGGCCGTTCTCTTCTACCGCTATCTCCCCCATTGCGGCCTTGCTTACTGATGGGACCACGTATTCGACCTCCTCGGGGAGCTCGTACCAGCGTTTTTTGTCCCCAACCTTCGCCCGGAGCTTCCAGCCTATGGATTTGGGCCTGAGGTCTATGGCGTTCTTAAGGTACTCTATTTCCTCGCTGACCCTGTGCTTTTTCTTCGGTTCTAGGCTTGTGCTTTCCAGATAGCCGTTGACCTTCTCCAGGTTCATTGTCACCGTCCTGTAAAGGCCCCAATCGTTTGCCAAAAGATCGGCTATGTAACCTGCGTCCATCGACGTGTGGGTATCGGCATTCCCCATCTTCAGATCGTGCAGCAGAGCCAGCACATCCTTTATGTCCTTCTCGTTTATCTCGTATATCTGCAGCTTAGTCAGAAGCAGGTCAGAAGGGGGTATAGTTATGCTTGCCATGGGCAGTCTGCTCTTTAACGGCAACCTGTGGCACATCCTGAACTCGTCCAGGAGCAGGTCTACTTTTGTCTCGCCGTAGAAATACTGCTGCCTCTTGGCCCCATAGAGTGCATTGAAGCGGTTATCTGACAGTATTTCATGCCTCTTCAGGAATGAGTTCAGCTTGCCGGCGTACTGGCTGAGGGAGAATAGGTCTATATCGTTTGACTCCCTGTTGAATTCGCCTATGGTCCGGCCGTTCGGTGCAAGATATGCCACTGCGAGACCGCCAAGGAGGCGCAATGGGATGCCCTCCTCCTGCGCCTTCGAAATCACTTCTATAGACTTGCTCAGCAGCTCCCTCTCGCTTGCCATCCTATCCACGCGTAAAATTGTATTTCGCTACCTTATAGCTGTCAAAATCGATTATCACGCCGCTCAATACTCCGGAGCTGTAGTCGCTCCCAGGATTGAAGACCGGGACGAGTTTGCCGCTGTTGGACTTGATGTAGTCTATCCCTGTGGCTTCATGTATGTGACCGTGCAAGCCCGCTATCGGCGCACGCTCCTCTATTATGCGCCTGACGGCCTCGCTGCCTACCGAACTCATGCTCATGTATCCTGAGCTGACCCTCTGCTTCATATCCGGTGTCAGTTCCGGCGCCTTGTCTATCTTCGTGTTTATGGGCGGCACGTGTATCACATATACCGATCTGCCAGGATCGGCGCCAGATACTACCGAATTAAGCTCTTTGTAAATGGTGTCTTCGTCCCTTTCCCTGGGTGTGCTCCATGGAGTCTTATTTGAGTAGCCGTACCCGACGAAATTATATCCCTCTATATCTACGGACTTTTTGTCGAATTCGGTGATTGTTTCGTCAGAATTCCTTTTGATATAATCAGCCACCTCGTCATAGTCGTCGTTGCCCGCTAGAAGGAGCATTTTCGCGCCGAATGGCCCGAGCTTTGAATGGGCTTTCTGGATGAATTTTTCGAGCGACTTGAGCATCTCCTCTATGAAAATCTTCCGTATGATCTTAGGATTTTCCTGCGCTTCCTCATACTCATCCCTTTCCATCACGCGGTAGTATTCGCCGTTGAGCCTTATCTCGCTCTCTGCGTCCTCCAGCTCGGATTCCTTGATGCGCTTCTGCTCGCCGAATAGTTCAAGGCGGTACCTGTTGCCATCCCTAACTATAGGGACGAGGACCTTGCCAGTGAGGTCGCCGCCTACTATTATGTATTTCAGCTTGTAGAACTGTGCGGAGTTTATAAGCTTGTTCATGGCCAGTTCAGAACCATGCAGGTCAGACGCAAAAAATATCCTAAGAGCCATAGAAACACTACTCAGGCGGTATCTCTTTGAATGCCATAGTTATGTCTATGCCTTTCTTTGCGTTGCTCTTCTTTGATATCGAGTACAGCACTATGCCTGCCACGAACGATATTACCACATAGCCGTATGCTAAGTAGTTGCCGCCCCAGACCAGCGGATATGCGAGGAACTGGTAGGTTATGTAGCCAAATACGGCAGCCATCAATATCCCAGCTATTACTAGGGTGAACTTGCTGCTAATATTCTTGTCGTGCTTTATCGCGTATATCACCGCAGCGAGGCCTATGAAGACGAAGTATATCATCGCAGCAACGACAGCTCCGTACAGCGAGGAGAATGGACCGTAAAGGAATGCTGCGCCGCCTATGAGCGCAACTGTGATTACCAGGTCAAACACGTGCGCCGCTACAGGCGAACTGTACCTCGGGCTTATGTACGCCAGCTTCTCCGGCAGGAACCTGTCGAAGGCCTGCGCGAATATATATCTAGAGAACACTATTATGCCATAAGCCAATATGGCAATGTCCCACACTATCCACCCTACGCCTATTATCAGGCTCAGTATGTAGGAATTTGAAACACCCATGGCAAGCGTCCAGAAATTGAACGAGTAGTCGTACACCAGGGTTGGATTGCTAAGCGCGCCATTTATGAAGCTGAAGCCCCCTACGTAATACATTGTCGCAAAGGCGCCCGTAACGAGCAGCATCACTATAATTACAGATATTGGTATGGCCCACCTAATGCCGTTCTTGCCCTTGATCTCAGAAGATACTGCGGGGGCGGCGTTCATCCACGGGTATACGAATATCGCGAAGAAAGGCAGAAGCAGCAGCGTATTCATGAAATTGAATCCACCTCCAGTATATGACTGCGACACCTGCGTGTACGTCTCGTTGAAGCCTTGGTTTGAATGCAGCGTTGCTATATAATTCTCGACACCGGTTCTGCCGGCGAAAAAGAGCGTGCCTATGGACAGCAGGAGCACAACAATGCCTATCAGTATCGCCACTGTGACAATCTTATATCCTATCCTGGGCCTGAATATGTTGACGGCTATCAGCGCCGCGAATATTGCGGCGGCTATCAGGAATTGAAGCCAGGGTATGGCACCGGGAGTGCCGCCGCTCAGCGCCAGGCCGAGCATGCCATTATACCCCAATGATACGCCAACTGAGCCTATTGCGAACACTGTCGAAAGGGCTATCAGCGCCAGGTAGGCGAGAGTCTCAAGCGAATACCCCATGAACGCTAGCGATCCGCCGAACATGCCTCCGAAGACCCTTGAGGTCCAGATGTAATCTCCCCCTGTCCTGTGCACTCTACGGTTCATTATCGTATATACTATTATCTGTGGGATTGAGAGCACGAAGGCGAGCAAAGAGGCGTAAACCAGATTCACGCCAGCCATGGTGCTCATGAGTATTGTGGTAAACCCTATGGTAGCGACAGCTGCGCCCGCAGACATATCGCCCAAGTTCAGGCTTATCGCATCCAGCATCGAAACGTGTTTTACAAGCCCGGTGGCCTGCCTCACAAATACCTTTGTCTCATCCTTCTTTCTCTTTCCCATATCCATGTAACTGCACCCCCGCACAGCCAAATGGCCAAATAAAAAATAAACTTTATTTGAATCTATTGCTCGTCATACCTCCCTATCTAATACCTGATGGCATACCAGGCACAAACCGCAAATGAGGAAATCCTCGATCCGGGTTTTGCAACAAACACGTTGTGAAGTTCGCATAGAATATTTAAAAAGGTTTCTGCTGAGCCTGCGCAAAAATGGGTTCTTGCTTGGCGTGCATGTGCTTTTACTTTCTCTTATATATGCGCACCTGCTGCTCCATGCTTTCCTTATATAATTCGGTTATCCTGTCTGACAGCCCCCTATAAGAAGCGTTTATGATATCGAATATTCGCTCGATCTGGCTGTAGCCCATATCCTCCGGCGGGCGGTCGAGCAGCGACAACGCCCGGGCATTGGCTAAAGCTTCGTTGAGAGCCTTATCATTGCTGAAATCCCGTATCACTTTATTTAGACGCTTTTCGATGCGATTTGAGACTTCTCCGGATACAGACAGGTCGGCAAGTCTGTTAAATTCAGACAGATATGTATTGGTAATCATCTTCAGCTTCCTGAAAATGCGTTCGTGCGACGTATCATACATACTATCCATCTTCTCTAAATCCTGCATGCAACGGCTATATGACCACTTCAGATTATTGCTTATGTTGAGGAAAGTGCCCACATCAACAACGCGTATAGACCTGGACTGATTCTGACCGTCTGCCATCCTATGGACCATGCCCATTCACCAGAGTATTTTTCCTGCCAGTAATTATTTATATATATTCCAATTATAGAGTATATAGGTCTTTCGGGGAAGCAGTGCCGCAATTTGCGGCACGTAACAAGGACTATTTGTGTGATGAAATGGGATTCATATCTGATAAAGACAGGAAGTACATAGAGGATATGTTTAGGAAAGGCATGAGCGGAGACGTAAACATATCGTTGTTTGTGGACGCCCCAGGCAAATGCGCATATTGCAAGGACACGCAGAGCATACTCGAGGAGCTGTCAGGCATAGACGGCAGGCTGAAGCTCAAGGTGTATGATATCCAGAAAGACAAGAAGGAGGCGATATTTCTCGGTGTGGACAAGACGCCGGCAATAGTGCTCTGGGGCAAGAACGGCCATGGTGTATACTATTTCGGCATACCCGCGCAATATGAGTTCTCATCGCTTCTGGAGGACATTGTTGACGTATCAAAAGGCGCAAGCAGGCTTTCCGATGCAACTAAGGCGAAGTTAAAGTCGATAGAAAAGCCGGTTGACATAAAGGTGTTCGTGACACCCAAGATCG
>JAJYTM010000011.1 GCA_021793035.1 Microcaldota archaeon | reverse complement strand
CAAACATATTAAATGTTTCAGGCGCAATAATACCAGCTATCCTTTTGCCCGTTGTAGCTCAATGGTAGAGCGGCCGGCTGTAGCTTGCAACACTTCAGATAAAGTTGTGAAGTGGATACCGGCAGGTTGGGTGTTCAAATCACCCCAACGGGATACTCTCTGATTGCGCCCCAAACCACGGTGCGCCAATGATGGATGATGCTAGCTGCGCTGTATGCCGTATGCACCGCCTGGCTTATGCCCTGAACTCCTTTATCAGCAGCTTCCTGCCTCTTGCAGCTATTGCCTTTTTCAGGCCACCCTGTACTGCAGGCGTTCTGTGTACCAAGCCGTAGTAGCAGTTCGAGCACAGCACTCTTTTGTCTATGCTCAGCCCCGAAACTCCTACTGCTTTAGAGGGCATTGCTACCTTTACGTCATGCGCTTTCAGATCCCTTCCGCAGACGTAGCAGTTCCTGGTTTTCCCACCCATTGCATACTCTCGTCTATCCATGGCGTTTTCTTCTTTCATCACACCCACTTTTTACCCACGGCTCCTTTTCCCACCCAGAGCGTAGTTAAGTCTATAAGTATTTTGCCTTTCCCTAATATTTATATCTTTGCTACAAATTCCGCATTCTCGAAAAGCGGAACTGGGGTTTTGACGAGGCAGAATCGCCTTAGCGCGGCAGAACAAGTTATTTAAAGCTTTCATTTCTTGCTCGTTTCATTCCTCTCATCAGGCATTATGGCGTGCTTGTCGAGCAACGCAGTTGCCAGTTCTACTATCTTCTTTATGCCCGCATCGGTCTTGATGTACTCGGGTCCCATGTGGCTCCCGGAAGCAACGAATCCGGCATCGTGCAGCGCCTCGATCAGCCTTGCAGGGCTCAACGAACCCCTTTTCAGGCTCCTGGTGATCTTCGGGACAGAGTAATAGAGCGGTGCGTCAAGCTCGTCAATCAGTTTTCTGACTAGGTCAACGCTCTCTTTTGCCATGCCCTCCTTTTCAATCAATCCTTCCACCGCATTCAGCAATGAGTTGTCCTTGATCTTTCCTATGTATAAAGGCCCCGCCAGCGTAAGTTCGGCTCCGCATTCCGGGCATTTATGCGCTTTGGGCGCAATGCCCTTGTACAGGCTCCTGTAGCCGCATTCGTTGCAGTATCCCGCGAAGCCCAGGCTGTCAACGGACCTGGATGCTTCGGCAGACCCATAGTGCAGCTTCATGTGCATGCGCATGTAATGCTTGTAGAAGAACCCAGCCAGCACCTCAACGCCGAAATTGAAGCTCGCGGCAGTCCTTATCACGTAGCCAGTGAGTATCCTGAGCCCCACCTCGTGGCAGAGCTCGTTGTGCAGAGGCACAGCCCCGTACAGCTTAACGCAGGCCTTGTAGTGCGCCCCGCAAAGCACGGCCGAGTCCGTAGAGGTGACGAACAGCAATGAATTGTCCCTGGTCATTTTCATTATATCATAAACGTACGGCACTATGCCGCCGAACGGATCAAGGTCTATCAGGTCGAAGCGCTCCCTCGAACAGTTGGCGAACTCCTGTATGCTCGTGTTTACAACCTTTGCATCGGGGCAGTTGGCAGCGGCGTTGCGCTTCGCTGTCCTATATGCCTTCTCGTTTATCTCCAATATTGTGACATCCTTGATGCCGGCCTCGAGCCCGTAGCGTATGCCCCTTATGCCTGTGCCTCCGGTCGCATCCAGCGCCCTAAATCCATCCCTTTTAGGGCCTTCGAGCATCGCTATGGCTATGCCGATATCGCGAGTAGGCCTTGCGATAGGGTTTATGAACGTGTCAGGATTGTAGGATACCCTTGCCCTGCCTTCGCTATATGTCTCTCTCTTTGCCATAGATACCCTTCACTGCGTCAAGCAGCCCGTGTGCATAAGATATGCACGAAAACGATGTATACAGGTCGCCCTTCAAAAGATAGCTCTTCGAGTCGCTTGCATACATCCTGGCCAAGTCTATGACCTTGCGGACCTTTTTGTCTGCGCCAGCCTCTATCGCGCTTGCCTCTGCAATGCTGCCCTCAAACATGTCCATGTCTTTCTGTATCCTTCTCCTGATGCCTGCATAGTCCTGCGCATTGGAATTGCCTTCCATAAAAGCACACCTTTTATATTTGTTCTTTAATATTATTATAAAGGTGTTTTAATGGCTGACCTATGGAGTGACTATACTGATTTTGTGATCGATAACATAGACAAGAGCATAGGCAAGAAATACAAGATGTCCCTGCGCGACCTGCTGACCGACCCGGAGAGCTTCTCCTCCGATCCAAATATACAAAACACCATAAAGAGCATGGCGGACGACGTCAACGTGTACATGGACCAGGCCCTGTCGAAGATGTCAGCGCAGAAGCAGGAGCTTGACGACAACCTCACCAAAGCTGATTCTGTGACGAAGCAGCTTGCGCAGAGCATATCAATGCAGGCAAAGCAGAACCGCGTGCCATTCATAGTGCCGGTTTCGATAGACAGGGACGATACAAAAGAAGAAGTCATATCAGTAGATTCTGCGGGAAGCGACGTGCTTGCGCTCATAGAAAAGATTGCAGCCAGTTCCACCATGATTGCAGACTTTACAACACAGTACGATAACAGCCTGATAGGCAACTGGTTCTTCAGCGGCCCTAAGAACTACACCATAAACGTATACCTGCCTGACAGCGACGTAATATCCATGCAGGACAGCCGCGCTGAGCTTCTAGGCCTTCTCGACGCCGCATCAGCGATGATTGCAGGCCTATGACCTCGATTCAAGGGTAATTGGATAGCGGGCATACTGATTGGCATAACAGGCTCTCCGGCTAGCGGGAAAAGCGCCTTCGCCAAGACCCTTAAGCGAAGGTGCAAAAATCTCAGGATAATCGAGATAGGCAGCGTAGCGAGGGAGTACAAGGCGTATTCCAGCATGGACAGAGACGGCACCCTGGTTGCAGACTTGAAGAAGCTCAATGCAGCAGTCAAGAAAGAGCTCGCCAGTGCAAAAAGGGAGAACGTTGCAATAGTCGGCCATATGGTGCAGGACATGCGCCTGAAGCTGGACATCTGTGTCACAGTACGCGCAAAACCAAAGGTGCTGTATGCGCGGCAGAAAGGCAGGGGCTATGGCCTGGCAAAGATAAAGGAGAACATCATATCAGAAGCCCTGGATTATTGCGGCATCAATGCGTCGAAGGCATGCAGGCTTTCATTCGAAGTGGAGACTGCTGAAGAAAAAGGCAGGCTTGCCAGATACCTGGCAGGGCTTATTGGGCGCAATGAGGGCATCAATGGAGCACCTATGCCAAAAGACATAGGCGCACTCAGGGCGAAAAAGGATATGATGAAGCATTTCCTCAGATTCATAGGCGAAAACAATATCGGGCTCTGAAAGAGCGTTCAAATGGCAGTTATCTCGACATACCTGCGGTACAGCATTTTGGCGTAATCCTCGGGCATCCTGCCCTCTACGTGCTTGGCCTTGGATTTGCCAAGGTATGAAGGGAAGGCAAAGCTCTTATCATGCAACATATATTTGAGCAAGTCAGCCGGTCCTGCATATGTAGCTTTTTCTATCAGCGAAATCGATTCCCCTTCTACGTACATGACGGATTTCGGATGCGCTTTGATGAATGCTGTAGAGGCACCACGCATCAGTGCTGAAGGCCCTTTCTTTACTACTGAGCCCATGCGGTAGCCATTGGTCAGGAATAATATCGCAGCCTTGTTGCCTTGCATGCCTCCTATCGAAAGCAGCGGCCCGAAGCCATTCTCACGCATCCTGCCAGATATCTGCTTCTCGAGCTTCTTGAGCTGCTGCCAGATCACCTCCTCTGATATGTCCGGTATCACGAATAGCAGCGCATGCATCTCAGCTCCAAGCGCTTTGGCCACTGCATCGAGCTTCGCAGATGCATGCTCTTCGCTGTATTCCGCTCCGTAGAAGTACTTGATAGTGGGATTGGAAAGCAATATCCTGCATGCCAGCACAAATCGCATCAACGAAGTCTTTGAGAGGCCAGCCGCTACGTTCCTGCCGCTGTCAGTCGGGTCAAGCACTATGAAGTTAGAGTTGAACTTCTTGAATATGTCCGGATTTGGTATCTCGCTCCTGTCTACTGGATTAAGGCACAGAGGAAGCTTCAGGTCGGAGAAAGCCGCTGCTAGCTTTTGGAAAGAGCCGTACTGGTGTATGAGCAGTTCGCACAGGTAGCCTGAGAATCCTTCAGTCTTGGCCTCTGCGCCATAAACATTGTGGAACCTCAGGAATGATTTCAGCACGCGCACCTGGTCCCGCTGATGCATGCTCAGGTTGGAGTTTACGAAGTTGTTATGCAGCTGAGTCCTGTCGACTGCGGATCCCATGTCCTTTGAATCGTCTATCTTGAAGGCCGGAACTATGTCCGCCTTGATGCCCTCATCACCCATGATGAGCTTCAGGTATGGGTGCTCCGCATATTTTATTTCAAAGCGCTCGTTCTTCTTTTTGTTGACTATCTTCTTGGCAATTTCTATCCCGAGCCTTTCCATCTTCCTCTCTTCCATGCCTCTAGGGAACAGGAGAAATATGTCTATGTCGGAATTTCCACGCACTTGCGTGCCCCTGGCGACCGATCCTGCAAGTATGATCTCTACATCCTTCGGCGCCGCCTGCTTTATCCTTGCCATCAGGCCGTTTGCCAGATCCGTAGTTATCCTTATCTCTTCGGGACTGGGCTTTACGTCCTTGAGCACGCGCTCCGTTATGGCTTCTATCGAAGCAGAGCCTTTGGTCTTTGCCTTCTCAATGCCGCTCTTTTTACTCCTAGCCATACTGGTATTTCGATAGGAAACTTTATATGTGCTTTTTAGAAATATATCTATGCATTCAACCGGGCTCTTAGCTCAGCAGCAGAGCGTCTCGTTCGCAACGAGAAGGCCGCGGGTGCGATTCCCGCAGAGTCCAAAACTTCTTTCCAAAAGAAGTTTTATCAAGAAATCGAGAGAAATTTAGGCGACAAGCCCGCAAGCGGGTCTGGGTGCGATTGCGGGGCGGAGCTGCAATTTGTAAAAAGTCTTGCGTGCGAAAACAGCACTACATTTACATACGAGCATTTAAAAGCGGAGCTTGAAGCGCAGCTTCCTTATCCTCCAAAGTACTGCTTGGTTGCAAGCTTAAGCCATTTGTGGCGCGCCCCTCTTGAGCGAGCGAAGCAAGCGATAGAGCTGGGCTAAAAGGAAAAACGTGCCTGTAATAAGTAGATAATTTTATACAAGTATAAAAAACTTTACAAAGGTATATTAAAAAAAGAGTCAAATTTTTGAAATTTTTCAATCTAAAACTATATTAGAATCGCCGGGACTAAAGTAGAAACACTAGCTTCCTAAGTAGATAACCCATAAGTCTATATAAATATAGATTTATAAACATTTGCTTAGGTGTGGGGTGTAGGCAATCCGACGAGGGGTGATAAAAACGGACCAAACAGATCTGGTAAAATTTGCCATAGGCATTTCAGTGGCAGCCATAATCCTCTACGTAGCATTCTTCAAGATATTGCCCGCATTAGCTAGCATTCCAGTACCATAACATTAGAAATCTCTGAAATACTATAGCTATCGAGGATTTCTGAGCAGGCATTTTTACTATTTAGGCCTGCTCCGATACGAAATACGAAAAATATACTCTATATAGATATTTAGCCCAAAGAACCATATATTATTGTTTAAAAACTAATTTTTCTCAAATAAAAGTTTTAACCCATTTTCACCTTTATATTTTTCTTGATTTTTTATCAGTTTATAAGGTATGCCCTTTACATCTTTTCTACCGGTCCAACTTCTTCTTAATTTTTTGACATCAAAAGCAGGAACTACATAAAATTCAGGTGCTAAATTAAAGTTGTTAAATTTATTTTTGAATGTTACTAAGATATAGAAGTGGTGTTTATCTCTTACGAGTTTTTTAGGCATAACCCAGTTTGTAGTGTTCTTTAAACCTTTAACATCGATTGTTACTTTCTTTTTGGTTTTAGGATCATATGTAATAATATCTACCTGTTTAGTGTTTCCAAAAGTAATAGTTGCTACGTACCCTGCTCTGAAAAGTAAAGAAGCTACATAAAATTCAGAACTTAAATTTGAATTTATAGTTTGTTTACTTTTTTTGCTCATGAAAACATTTTATTATGAAGCCGAAAAGTATAAAAATATTTAAGAAAATTAGTGGCAAATAATAAAACATCTTAAATTCTTTCTCCCCAAATAGTATCGGTGCTCTCGTGGAGGTGAAGCAGCCTAGGGAAAGGCTGGGTACGCTTGAGGCAATTTTAGGTGGCTTTATCTTATCTGTGCTTCTAAGCTTCTTCCTTTTCTTCTTTGTGCACGGCTGGGCTGTGCTCTTCTTCCTTGCTTTCCTTGCTGCTTGCCTAGCCTATACTCTTTACAATTCAAAACCAAAGGAGAGCGATGCTCCAGACCTTGTAGCTTATCCAGTGGACAAGAAAGCCAGAAAGAAGTACATGTGGGCTGACAATGAGCGAATAGGTTACGAAATACAAACAAACGCTAGGGGAGATGCCATATTGGCAAATGCTGAGAAGAAAGAGAAATACAATATTCCTATAACGTGGATAAGCTACGAAGAAGAAATATTAAATGAAATAAAAAGGATTACTGGAAATAAAGATCAGTATTATTTAATAAAAATATGAAAGGTGCCTATGTGAGATTCTGGTGTATTTCAACATCTAAGGAGAATTGGAAAATATGTAAAGATAATAGGGTATGGGGAATGGATGCAAGGTATTATATAACAATGAAAGACTTCATGAATGAAGGAGACAAGGCAGTTGTTTATACGCATGGTGGTTACTTTCAAGCATTAATACAATTTCAAGGAGACGTATTTTATAGCGAAGAGGATATTGGTTGGAAAAAGGGCAGAGAACTATTTCTATTTCCATATAGAATTAAATTCGAAATGTTACTAGAACCAACGAACCCAATAAAGATATCATATTCTACTGTAGAAAACAGTGGAAAAGCAGAACACAATAATCCAAATCCAATAGATAGCATATCGTTTATAGCAGATAAAGGCAAAACATGGAATCAGTATCTACAAGTTTCTATAATAAGGTTAACTGAAGAGGATTTTAATATTGTCAAAAAGCTTATGGAAGGAGGGCAAAATGAATTTACAAGATAAAATTACAGGCATAATTAATGAAATAGAATTTAATGCCAATCCGAGAGTATCACATAATGAAACAGTAGATTAAATAGAACATACATTTAGGGAGAACAGTTTCTACACAACAAGGGAATATCCAATTTACAAGCTTAAGGACGGTTCCGGAAGGGTTGGAAGAATAGACACAGTAGCTAGGGAAGGCAAGTTCCATGTAGCAGTGGAATATGACCATCATAGCTTGATAAAATGGAAAAGCTTCCAGAAGATAGTGTAGATAAAGCCCGAAGCAGTGATTGCTATGCTATTACAGATAGAGGTACTTTAGAGCCAAATGTTGAACGGGCAGAGAAATATCTTAAATACTTAAATCCTGCATTATATATAGCATCATTAAGACAGAAATGGTATCAAAAATTTGAAAGGCAATAACGTGGTAGTTATACAAAAGTATATAAATTTATATTTTAATAAAAGTATTAAAATATGCGTGGCTAACGCTATACAAACAAGCCCGTGGTCTTTGATATATACTATGACAAGAGAACGAATTATTGTTAGCTGTAGCTTTTTTATTAAAATAACAATACTAAAATATTAAAAATTAGGACATGATATATGCGTTCAGATTAGATTCCAAATCTAATTAAACAATGAGTTAATAAAGGATAAATTAAGGTAGTTTAATATAAAATGGTGATGAATTTATGATTGAAAATCAAAGAAGTTTGGATAATTATGTTACACTAAATGGGGATTACAATTACGAGACTGGAAGGAATGGTGAAAAATTAGTTTATGGTAGTTTTTGGACTAGTAAACAAAGATGTGGCAACAGTATACAAGAAATATCATATAGGGCATGTTTTAAACCACAATTACCTGATTTTTTTCTATCCAAATACTCTAAAATTGGAAATATAGTTTTAGACCCATTTGCAGGTAGGGGGACAACTGCAATTGAAAGTGCATTGTCAGGTAGGATACCGATATCTAATGATATTAATCCAATTTCAAAAATATTGACAGAACCACGTTTAATGCCCCCAACATATGAAGAGGTATCTAATAGGCTATCATATATAATGTTTGATACGAACGAAAGCGCAGAAATAGATTTATCTATGTTTTATGAAAGAAAAACGGAGGGCGAGATAGTTTCTTTAAAAAAGTATCTAACATCAAAGAAAGAGGAAGGAAAAGAAGATTATATTGATAAATGGATAAGGATGGTTGCCACTAATAAATTATCTGGGCATTCAAAAGGGTTTTTTTCAGTATATACATTACCACCTAACCAATCGGCGACACCCGCGGAGCAAATTAAAATAAATAAACGCAGAAATCAAAAACCTTTGTATAAAGATGTCAAAAAAATAATCCTAAAAAAATCAAGATCTCTGCTAAAAGATATAACACCAGCAATTAGGGAAAACCTTTTTGCCATATCAAAAAATGCAGTATTCCTAGAAGATGACAGTAGAAATTTAAAAGAGATAAATGATAATTATGTAGATATGACTATTACCTCTCCACCTTTTATAAATTTAGTAGATTATGCTAAAGATAATTGGCTCCGTTTATGGTTCAATGGGTATGATCATTCAAAGTATGAGGATAAAATAACAATACTAAATAAACTAGAAGACTGGTCACTATTTATAAAAGAGACTCTAAACGAAATCTATAGAGTGAGTAAAATAGGGGGGCATGTTGCGTTTGAAGTCGGCGAAACAAAGAAAGCCGATTTAAGTGAAATAGTTTATGGTCTAGGTTTAAATGTTGGATTTAGTCATATAATAACATTTATAAATACGCAAAAATTTACAAAAACGTCTAATATATGGGGTGTAGATAATAATAAGAAAGGAACCAATACAAATCGTATTGTATTATTACAAAAGAAGTAGGTATTGATATGACTGATGACAAGTATGTTAAGCAGTTAGAAGATGTGATTCGGAAGATGTTAGTACCATTAAGGGATATTCCATTAAAGATAGTTATAAAGTCTTTATCGGGTTACGATATTTTAGATTTCGATAAAAACTACCCAGCAGATGAGCAACTTTTAGATTGCTTAATCAAAGCATTAAAAAATTCCATGCAATCAATAAATAATAAAGGCATACAGACAATGAGACCTAATGAGGCAGGAAATGCGATAGAATCCTATGTTAAATATGAATTAACAAGATTAGGCTGTTATGCAGATACCCCAAATACGCAATCAGGCAGAAAGAAATCAAGTGGGTATCCAGATATCATATTTAAGGACTTATCTGGACGGTATAATTATTTAGAGTGCAAAACGTTTAATAAAAAGGACTTAGATTCATCTTTAAGGACATTCTATCTATCACCTTCAAGTGATTTTAAGATAACAGATAACGCTCATCATTTCTTAGCAAGTTTTGAGATGGAAAGGAGAGGGTTTAGATTCTTTGTTAAAGGCTTTAAATTATTAACTTTGGAAAAGTTAAATGTAGATGTTAAAAATGAGTTTAATGCCAATAACAAGGAACTTTATAAACCCGAAAATATACTATTTGAATACCCCTAATATTTAAAAAACACATTTTAAATTACCCAAAGTACAGCATCATTTTTAGTTTGATCGGAAAAGGTATGGGCGCGTAACCTTTTTGGAAAGATTTAAGCGAAAACACTGGGCGCGAACAGCTAGATTTGCACGTATCTCTTTATATTTCTGAATGCTGTATGATCTGTGTGCGGAAACGCAGATGGTCACATCTTCGAAAATAAAATCTACGGTGCTAAAATGGAACAAAAGCTAGACGACAAAAGCTTGGAGCACCTGCTTCGCAAAAGGGAGGCTGTCGGTGCGATTCCCGCAGAGTCCATTATAAGGTGTATGTATCCCGAAAAGGCACTTTATTTAGCATAAGCAATGCATTCTTCATACATCAGGTGCCAATTCTCAAATAAATCTAGCGGCGGGGTATCCAATTTCTTGCCCGATCAACCATCTCCTTCGTAATGGTTCCTGATCCAGTGATGAATTCGTTGAGTTTTATTAGGTTCTCAAGGTGTTTTGGGCAAGCTCCAAATTTATCCTGTATCCATTCCGGCTCTTGCTTGCGGAAATCAACTCGTGCCCCCTTATTATCAAACATTTCTGTTACTATATATTCCCCGTCCTCTTTAGAATCAACAAAGACTGCTATATTATCCAATAATTGCCAAGTCTTAAGTTCTTCTAAATATCTTTCAATCTCTTTAATATTAATCTCTTTATGGGCTTCTAATCTCTTCTTTGCAGCTTCAATATACTGCGCGTCAACAAATTCATACCCGCATACAAAGCAACCATTTGAATAATCTTTTCCAATGCCCCTTGACGTGACGGGTATGGCCTTTGTCTCATTACTTCCTTTGTCCTTATTCGCGGTCTTTTCAGCATACATAATATCATCAAAATGCTTGCTCCAACCTTGATATATAAGCCTTCCCTTCAGATCCCACTATGATATTTAAGCCTTTCCTTAACCAAATCTGTCGTTAGATTAACATGAAGCTCTTTTTCAGCAAACGATTTCGAAAAAGGCTACACGCCCACACTCCCTAAGAAACATGTATTGCGTGCATTCATCCGGCCGCAATGCATCAGTGTAAGCTATAGTTTTGCAATGAATTCGTTGTCTAGGAGAGGCGTAAGGTCGTTTATTTTAGCAATATCCCCCTTACACGTGTTCTCTCTATCAACAAGAACGGCCTTCATACCGCTTCTTATGGGCCCTTCATAATCGTTAACCATGTTGTCTCCTATAAACAATATCTCATCAGCATTGCATCCTGCCTTTTTTATGACGTATGCATATGCCTTGGGGTCGGGCTTGGGCACGTTTATCGTATCCTCACCTATGATAAAAGAAAAATACTTCTCTAAATCCATATCCTTCAATGTTTGGCTATAGCTCAGTATTGCGCCTGCAGTCAATAAGCCTATTTTGTATCTGTTCTTTAGCGCTTCAAGTACATCTATAGTTTCAGGGTAGGGTGTCCTATTGCTTGCCCTCGTCCATTGTTCGTTCATTACTCTTGCCAATGTCACTGACTCTTCATCAGTAAACCGGAGCAGCATAAGCCTTATTTCATTTTCCAGGAGATAACCAGAATCATCGAGTTTTATCAGGCCATTCGAATGCAGCAGGTTAGCTATCCTCTTTGAAAGATGAAATGCATTGCCAATCTCCTCAAGGTTTCTGTCATAGCCCTGTGATTTTAGTATGTTTCTAATCTTTTCATCTTTTGGCAGGCTGTTGAATAAGGTCCCTTCAGCGTCAAAAACAATTACTTTTATCATTAATGTGATTTTTAAACAATATATATATAAACATTGCAATAGATACCCGCAGGTAAAGTTGTTGCACCTCATACAATAGGCCGGAAAGGCTGTGTTTTGCATTCCTGTGGCTTTCCCATTCTAGGTTATATCCAAGGCCTTAGCAATTCTGATTAACTTCGTGAGCTCCCTGATTCTGATAGATGCAGGCCCTCTTATCGGGAAATGGCATAGATAAACCTTTGAGCCGAACAAATCTTCCTTGTAACCATATGTTGCGTTTGCACCCTTGCGGAACGTTTCATAAGTCACTTTCCCCACAAAGCACACCAGCCTTGGCCTGTAGCGCTTCACCGCGCGCAGCATTCTCTCTATTCCACGCACTTCTTCGCCTTTCTTGAGCTTCGATACATCGACAGTCGGCCTGTCCACAAGGTTTATGAAGTTCAGCCTGTATGCCTGTGCAAACCTGCTTTCGTACATCTTACTGAGTTCTTTGTCGCTCTTGAGCAATTCCACAGGCTCGTCTATGAGCCCCGCCCTGCTAAGCAGGTACCAGAACATCTTGTTGTTCGAGAACGGCACGCCTCTCATATATGAGCCAGGATGCGGATTTATCCCGACAAACATTATGAGCGCATTCTTAGACAGCTTGTAATGTATGTTTTTGTACTCCAGGCAAACCACCAATTATATTCAATAAGTCAATCACTTCGGATACGTGATTCTTGTCCCATTCACCTTGGCAAAGCTTGTAAGTATGTGCGGCCTTGCTGTGGCTGCCCCTGAAATATGGTACACCTTCCTGCCCCTCACTGTCAGCGCGTCTGCAATCAGCGACCTGTGGCACCTGAATGGATTGCCTTCAGCGCACATCATTGCCACAGTATTATCCTTGCTCATGCCTATCAATTTCAATACTGCGCTTGCGAACGCCCTTGTCTGCATATAATCTGCGAACCCCCTGAAGCTTTCATTCCTCCATCCCCTGTTTATTGAGTCTTTGGATGGTCTTCTCAAGCCGCCCAGCTCTTTAAAATGCACATATCTTATGCCGTGTTTCTTAAGCCTCGATGCTAGCGCAGGCGCGTTGAATCCCGGCTGGTGCCTTGACTTTGGTATCGTGCGGACGTCTATGAGCATGTTTACGGAATGCGCTTTGAGCAGGCTTATGAATTTCGAAACGCTGAGATTGGAGTATCCTATTGCATATATGGGGTTTGCAGCTTTCGGCATAATGCAGCATCACAATTAGCTTTAATACTCTTGCTGCCATATTTGCGTAAGATGATTACATGACCGACTACGACAAAGAGTTCCTCGACTACATGAAGAGCAAATACCATATAACCGTAGAAGACGCGACTAACGGAAGCGAAAAGGCTATATTGACCTTCACTGTGGCATGGGACATATGGAAGCAGGCAAAGCGCATCTACTCGCAGAAATGAAGCGATGCGAAACCCCGTCTGCCTGATCAAGTCTTTACTTGCGCGCCTTCCAATGACTTGCTGCAGCTGCATGCCTCCCTTTTTTCCGGGATGTCCTTGACTATTGCAGCTATAAGGGCTTTGAGCTTTGGCACGTTCGCCGCGAACATCCTTCCCACCTCGTTGTAATCCACAGGTTTTATGTTCGGATCGCCCTCCAGCCCCGAATCATAATCTGTCACCAAGCCTATTCCCAAGTAGCACATAGCCTTTTCCCTTGCCAACGCTATCTCCGGATACAGGGTCATGTTTATCATGTCGGCACCCGAAGCCCTGAAGTATCTTGATTCCGCTTTCGATGAAAACCTGGGACCGTTGATAACAGCGACGGAGCCGTTGCTGTGCATTTCCAAGCCCGATTCTGCAGCTTTCCTTGAAGCTATGCCCCTCAGCTCCGGGCAGAACGGCTCAGCTGTGCTTATGTGGACAACATCGGGCCCGTGGAAGAAGGTATCGTCCCTTCCGCTCGTGAAGTTGATGAACTGGTCGAACAGCGCAAAATCACCCGGCTTATAGCTCGGGTTTAGCGAGCCAACGGCATTGGTCGCTATTATCCTTTCAACTCCCATTCCATTCAGGGCTTCGATGTTGGCCTTATACGGGACCTTATGCGGCGGTATGGTGTGGTTTTTCCCGTGCCTCGGTATGAACGCCACGTCTACGCCCCCTATGCTGCCAACGCTTATGTTGTCGCTTGGCGCCCCGTACTCTGTCTCCTTCTGAACCTCATCCGCATTCTCGAGCAGGCTGTACATGCCCGATCCGCCTATTATTCCTATCTTCACCATGCACTCACCCATTGTTGCAATATTACCTGTGGCCCGTCTGCGCCCGCAGCCTTTTCTGCACCCTTTCGCTCTTGAGCTCGCTGATGACCGACTTGGCGATCCACTGCGCAGACTGCGAATCGCTCTTCTGCAGCTCCTCGGCAATGCGCATCACATCACCGTTCAGCGTAATGTTTCTCTTGCCTATCTCCCTAAGCGCCCAGCTGACTGCCTTCTTCACATAGTTGCGCTCATCTGGGGATGCATCTATGATGCGCTTGAAGAGCATCCTAAAATCAGAATTCGATGCATCTGGGTCGCGCAACGCCTTGTACGCTATCATCACGAATCCTGCACGCTTAACGTATTCTTCGCTGCTCGCTGTCCAATCCCCTATCTTCTTGTCCGCATACACTGTTTTAGAGAAAAGCTCGCCGCAGCAAATGTCGCACAGGTCCCACGAATCCACCTCCCTTATCAGCGAATCTACCTTGTTCTCGGTTATAGAATCCGGATCATATACCATCGATGCCAGAATCCTGGCCTCATGCACTCCGGTCTTCCAGAGCTCATCAGCAACACCCTGGTCAATTCCCGTCCGTTTTGCAATCGACCTTAGTGCAGGCATAGGCACTCCATAGGCTTTGCTGATATTTATGCCGAGCTTCTCCTCGCTGGCCCTGAAGCTTGCATCAGCATTGGCCTTGAGGTCCTTCATTATCCTGTTGACCGTGTCGGATACCACAACTGCGCTTTTCCTCCTATGGTCAGGATTTTTGTTCTTCATCTACATACCCAATATATTCGGCGTCGAATGCATACTGCTATGCCTGTCAGCTAATTGTCCATGCTCTCTGAGATCTTCCTAAGAACTGCCTCAGCTTCCTTCCAGTCAGAGACTGCGAAAAGATTGTCGGATGCGTGCTCGTCTATGAATTTCAGGTTCCACGGCTTTTTGATCATAACTATCTTCTTGTTGCTGCTTATGGCCATGTCTGCAAGTATGGGGTTGTCATCAACAAATATAGGTATGTTGTATTCTTCACTTAGGGTCAGCTTATCCTTTGCATGCTCCACCATTATAAGCTTATCGTACTTGATGCCATATTTGTTCAACCACGCTACCACCTCCTCCTTCTTTCCTACAGCAGCAGTAATTATGAAAATCTCGAACGCGCTGCCCAGATCCTCAATAGTTCTAGGTATATAAGGGTCGATAAGCGGCACGTTCTCATAATGCCCCCATACATTCTTAAAAATCCCTATAATAGTTTCACGGTCTAGATCGACAACATTCTCCAGGTGGTATTCCGTAAGCTCCTCCCTCTTTATTTCCCTGCCAAGCTTGGCGCTCGCTTCTTTGATCCATTCCTCTATGGTGCCCGCTAAGGTGTCATCCAAATCCACCGATAATCTGACCTTGCCCATGCAATCATTCCATATTCTGCACGGAAAATATAAAAGTTGACAGCCCGTGCATCTTCCATGTATTTAAAATTGAGGATGCATATACATATATGCATGCAAGCAAGGAAGAGCTGTCCAATTTCTACGAATCAAGGTTAGGGAAAGCCT
>JAJYTM010000094.1 GCA_021793035.1 Microcaldota archaeon | reverse complement strand
CTCATCAGCAATTATGAGCGTGCGCTCGAACTGCCCCGCCTTCTCGCCATTTATCCTGAAATATGCCTGCAGCGGCATTGCGAGCTTCACGCCTTTCGGCACGTATATGAACGAACCGCCGCTCCACACTGCCGTGTTAAGCGCTGCGAACTTGTTGTCTGTAGATGGTATCACAGTGCCGAAATATTTCTTCATGAGCTCCGGATATTCCTTGACTGCGGCATCAGTATCCACGAATATGACACCCTGCTTTGTAAGGTCTTCACGAAGATTGTGGTACACGACCTCGGAATCGTACTGCGCCTCGGCACCGGCGAAGAATTTCCTCTCCGCTTCGGGTATGCCCAGCTTGTCGAATGTCTTCTTAATGTCCTCTGGAACAGACTCCCATGAGTCGCTGCTCTTGTCCGTAGGGCGCATGTAGTAGTATATGTCATCGAAGTCGATCTTGCTCAAGTCTGCGCCCCATGTGGGCATTGGCTTCTGGGTGAACACCCGGTAGGCGGACAGCCTCTTTTCGAGCATCCAGTCAGGCTCGCCTTTTATGTGGGATATCTCGCGCACTATGTCTTCCGAAAGCCCCTTCTTCGTCTTGAACTTGTATTCTATCTTGTCGTTGAATCCGTACTTCTCCTTGTACTCGGCCTCGTTTGAGCCCACAAATTGCTCTTCCAAATTTCACACCATCATTATAACTGAGTTATAAGGATAGTCCTGCTCTTTATATTTAAGCCTTATGGTGGAAAAGGCGACGGGTATTACAAATTGCGCCGCTCAGGGGGTGTTTTTTCTAATTAGACACAGCAATAGATTATGCGGAAAGGCGCACAGGCACTACTGCCATACAACTGCTTTAAGAAAATGTATAAAAATAGAGCATGCAATATTGTATTAAGGGTGAAAGCACAAGGGCGACGCTGCGCTAATGCTTTGGCATCGATGCAGGCTCTGTGCTCCAGGTGATTGCATGGCAAAGAACAATTTTTCAAACGAATTTACATACAAGAAGTTTATAGAAGAGAGGAAAGAGGCTGAATTTGACAGGCTTTTCGACGAAGCTGTGAGGAAAGCAAAGCAGGGATTCGGCAGCACGTACCACATGTACATAGGCGGAAAGGAGGTCGATTCGGGCTCTGTACTTACAGAAAGATCGCCCATAGACGGAGCGGTAATAGGCCATTTCCAGAAAGGCACAAGGGAACATGCACGGATGGCCATAGCAGCTGCCAAGGATGAGTTCGCAAGATGGAGGGATGTCGATTACAAGGAGAGGGCCAGGATATTTAGGAGATTCGCAGATGTTCTAGCAGCGAACAAGTTCGATGTCGCTGCGATATTGAGCCTCGAGAATGGGAAATCGCGCTACGAGTCCATAGGAGAAGTGGACGAAGGCATAGACTTCTCAAGGTACTATGCGGGCGAGTTGGAGGCGAACAGGGGCTATGCGAGGAAGACGAGCCTGGAGGAGAGCAGGCAGAAAGTATCTGCGGGTTTCCAGGGCGCACCGTCCAATGCCGAGAAGGTAAGCATAGTGATGAAGCCGTATGGCGTGTTTGGAGTAATTGCGCCTTTCAATTTCCCCATATCCATATCCATAGGAATGAGCATCGGGGCTATGATAACAGGCAATACTGTGGTGTTCAAGCCCTCCTCTTCTGACAACATGACCATGCTGACAGGCCTCAGGATATGCCAGCTCCTCAAGGAAGCAGGGCTGCCTGAGGGAGTATTCAACTACATCACCGGGCCGGGCTCGGAAGTCGGCGACGAGCTTGTGGTTAACACTGGCGTGTCGGGGATAGTTTTCACAGGGTCGCGAAGCACCGGACTTAACATGCTTACAAAAACGTACGGAGCAGGGAACCAGAAGGCTTTTATTGTGGAGATGGGAGGCAAGAACCCAGCAATAGTCTCGAAGAACGCCAACCTCGACGATGCCGTATCTGGGGTGCTGAGCGCAGCGTTCGGTTTCGCCGGGCAGAAATGCAGCGCGCTCTCCAGAGTATACGTGCACGAATCGGTGAAGGAGGAGTTTATAAGCAAGCTCATAGAGAAAACGCGCGCGCTAAAGATAGGCGATCCGATAAGCAAGGACGTTTACATAGGCCCCCTGATAAGCGAGAGCGCATACAAGAGGTATGTTGAGTCGATAGACAAGATAAAGGAGTCGGGAAGGCTGCTCTACGGTGGCAATACAGTAAGTACGGGGTTGAAGGGGCTCTATGTCGAGCCGGCTATAGCCGAGCTGAGGCATGAGCACGAGCTAGTGCACAAAGAGCTCTTCGTCCCGATACTCATTGTAATAGGGTACAAGAATTTCGCTGATGCGATATCGATGGCAAACGACGTCGATTACGGTCTCACTGCGGGCCTTTACTCAAAGAACAGGAAGGAGATTAAGGAGTTTTCGGAGGGCATAGAAGCAGGAGTTGTATATATTAACAGGGCGGTGAGCGCAACCACTGGCGCGATAGTGGGGCTGCACACATTCGTGGGGTGGAAGGGCAGCGGGCTCACAGGGAAGGGCACTGGAAGCAAGTTCTACCTGCAGC
>JAJYTM010000093.1 GCA_021793035.1 Microcaldota archaeon | reverse complement strand
ATATATATTATTTTCTATCTTATATCTAAATGCTTTTGGCGGTTTGAATGGCTAATATATCGGAGCTCCTAGACCTAAATCTTAGGACGGGCAAGATAATAGAAGTAGAGGAGGCGAATACGAAGAAACCCATGTATAAGCTCACCGTGGACCTCGGCGAGCTTGGCAAAAGGAGCATAATGGCGGGCATAAAGCCCTATTATGATAGGGAAGCTCTGCTCAACAAGACCATAATAGTGGTGGCTAACCTTGAGCCAAAGAAAATAGGCGACTATGTATCCGAGGGCATGCTCTTGGCTGCCGAATCCGGTGACAGGGTTCTTCTCCTCACAGCAGATGGCGAACTGCCGCCTGGAAGCGCCATAAGGTAACTCATGCTATGTATATCAAAGATGGTAGAATGGCTAATTATGAGAAACTGCTCGAAGGCAACAAATCGTTTTATGAGAAGAATGCGGATTTCAAGAAGCTGGTTGAAGGCCAGAAGCCGGAACACGTAGTAGTAGCGTGCTCCGATTCCATGTCTGCACCTGAGATAATACTGAACGCAAGGCTTGGCGAGCTGTTTGTCATAAGGTCTGCAGGCGAAGTGATTGATGACGCTGCGCTGGCAACCATAGAATACGGCGTCGTACATCTTGGCATAAAGAGCATCATAATGCTAGCACACACGAATTGCGGCGCGGTTGCAGAAGCGCAGAAGCTGCTAAGGGAAAGCGAAGCGGGAAAGCTTCATTTCGATGAGAGGGCGGCAAACAGCAAGCTTGATGTGATGGCATACAGGATATACAAGAACATAGCAGGCAAAAGCAACAACTCCGTTGATTCAAGGAGCGCTGCGCTTGATAACCTCATGGCACAGATGAAGATTCTTGAAGACTATGAGCCCATACGCGACGCAATCAAGAATGGGCTTAGGGCAATAAGCGGCATGTACGACATAAGTACTGGCAGGGTGGAGCTGTACGTATGACCTTGCATATGAGTCAGGGCCTGTTCTCAAAAACCCTCAGCTTGTCCATCTCCTTATCGGTTATCTTGCTGAACAATATGTCAATCTCTTTGCTCGTGTCGAGCGTTGCCCTCAGATCAAGAAGATTTATCGATGGCACTCCGTCGATGCCGAAATAGCCCAATATTTTCGATGATGCCGACGGGGTGAACGGATATAGCAGAACGCCCAGATCGAACACTATGCGCAGCAACTTGTGCACTATACTGACGAAATCCTCTTTTGCCTTAACATCAGACGCGGCCCTTTTTGCGAGCGCCCATGGTTCCGAGCTGCTCATTAGCTCATTGCCCAACGCAGCAAGTGCCGTGGCGTCGCGCAGCGCCTCCCTTATGTTGAGCTTGTCGAAATTCGCTTTGTAGCCGGCTATTATGCCGGATATGTCATCGTATGCTCCGGCATCTATCCCGATTGCGCCCTCTTTGCCTGATGCCCCCAGGACAGAAGCGTTATTCTTGGCAATTACAAGCACCCTGTTGACCAGGTTGCCTATCTTGTCGTTCATCACGCTGTTCACTATGTCCTTGAGCGCTTCCAATGAGAACTCGGTATCGGCGGTCTCTGGATACAGGTGCATCAGGGTGAATCTCCAATAATCAGCACCGAGTATCTGCAATGCGGCCTCTATATTCAGCCCAACGCCCTGGCTCTTTGAGAACTTGACGCTCCTTGAAGTGAGGTACTCAGACGCCTTTATAGTGTAAGGCAGTATATAGCCTTTTTCAGAGCCGAGCAGTATTGCCGGGAACATTATTGCGTGGAACTCTATGTTGTCCTTGCCCATGAACTGTATCAAACGTGTGTCATTGCCCTTCCAATACTCCTCCATGACGCCCTCGCCGAATTCCTTCGTTATGCCTATATAGCCTATGACCGCGTCGAACCATACGTATATCACGGAGTCTTCATATCCCTCTACGGGCACCTTGAAGCCCCACTTCATGCTCCTCGTTATGTCCCTGGGCTTCAGCCCGTCTTTTATGAGGCCGAGCGATTTGTTCACTGCGTTCTTGCTCCAGTTGTTTTGTGCCATTGAATTTATGAAGTCGCTCACCTTGCCCTGCAGCTTGTCTAGGGCTATTGCCAGGTTCTTCACCTTCAGGAAGCGTATCTCCTTCTTGCCGCATATGGTGCAGTGCGGATCTATCAGCATCGTTGGCGTGAGCAGCATGCCGCATTCGTCGCACTGGTCGCCGCGAGCCTTTGGGCTGTGGCAGTATGGGCATGTGCCCTCTATGAACCTATCTGTGAGGAAGCGCTTGTCGACGTCGCAATAAGCCTGCATGTCTTCAGTTGGTGTTATGTAGCCTTTATCCCTCAGTGAATTGAACAGTTCGTATACAGTATCTTTATTCTGCTCTGTGTGGGTTTTCCCATAGTAGCTGAAGGTGCACTCCATCTTTTCGAACAGGCCTTTTATCGTATTGTGCATCCCGTCTGCAAGCTGCTGCGGCTCTATGCCCCTCTTTATCGCCGCGAGCTCTATGGGCGTGCCGTGCTGGTCAGAGCCGCATATGAATATTGCATTTGTGCCTTTCATCTTTAGGTATTTGTAGAATAC
>JAJYTM010000010.1 GCA_021793035.1 Microcaldota archaeon | reverse complement strand
CCCCCCCGGCAAGCTTCAGCCTAGGTATATACGCAGTATAATACGGCTTGAATATTATCGCCCTCTCGCCAGGGTTTACCATCACATCGTTTAGGAAATGCAGCGCCTCAGATATGCCTGCCGTGGCAATTATACCTTCGGAATCTATGTGCAGGCCGTACATCCTGCTGTACCTGCCCTGCACCGCTTCCTTGAGCTCGTCTATCCCTGTCGCGTCTGAATAATACGTCTTGCCGCCTCGGAGAGCCTTAACATAAGCGTCTATAATGTACTTGGGCGTAGGGAAGTACACCGGGGGGTCGCCGCGGTTCAGCTTTATGACCTTCTTTCCGCTCTTGTACAGCTGTGTAGCAAGCTCGTCCTCTTCAAGTATAGGGTTTATCGCGTAAGCGCTGCGTTCAGACAGTTTTCCCATATTATCACTCCTCATCCCATTTAACATATACTTCTTGTCAATGCGGGTTTATACGTTTTGCTGCCTACTTGTCGACCAGCTTGGCATCGTCTATCATGTACGTGCCCTCCCCTGTGCCTTGCTCTATATGTGCCTTCCCAATTTCTATCTTCTTCTTGAAAAGAGGTGCATCCAGCACAAACGATTCCGCCTCGCCCCCTTCAAATGTCATGTTTATGCCATACTTGTCACGCAAGGCCTGGAGGTGCCTTATCATGCCCCTGTCTATCCTCTTTCCTAGGAATGTATCGTCAAGGCCTTCCGCAGCCACTCTAGTCACTATCGCATTGAACCTTTCAGATACCTCAGTAAGCTCTTCCAGCGGATCAATATGCCATAGCGGAGCAATGTGCTCAATCCCGTGCTCCACGCATATGCCCTCTATGCGCTTCTTCTGGTATTCGCTTGCCGTTGCGCCCGTTATCACGGCTGTTGCCTTCGACCCCACTATCGCAGCCTCCAAATCGGCAAGTTCTGCCTCCTTCTCCCCCTCTGTCTTGAAGAACTCGTGCCTTATCCCCATTGCCTGCGCCTGCATCTCCGTGAGCATGACGTTGGGTTTGTGGAACATGTAGCTGTAATCGTTCTTAGATATCATGGATATGAGCAAATCTACCTTTCTTCCGCTCTCTACGACCTTGTGCAGTGCCAATGTTGAGTCCTTTCCGCCGCTAAATAAGCATGCTATCATTTTTTCACCACTGTCGAGGAAGGGCATATATCATTAAGTACGCATCTCTCGCAATGCTTAGCCCTGGCTGTGCACACGTCCCTGCCAAGCGCTATGAATAGGTGCGATATGTTGTTCCATTCCTTTGCATCGACATATTTCATAAGGCCCTCCTCTATCCTCTTCGGATCCTTAGACCTTGCCAGCCCAAGCCTGTTAGATACAGTTATGCAGTGCGTGTCTATCGCTATTCCCTCGTTTATGCCGTACGCATTGGATAGCACCACGTTGGCCGTCTTCCTACCAACTCCGGGTATCTTTATCAGCTCTTCGATGCTTCTCGGCACCTTTCCATCATAATGCCCTACTAAATACTTGGCCGCTGCCACTATATTCTTGGCCTTGCTGCGGTAAAGCCCGATGCTCTTTATATAGCTGCGCACCCTTGTTGCATTCGCATGGGCCATCGATTCTGCAGTCCCGTACTCGCGGAAGAGCCCTTTGGTGACTATGTTTACCTGCCTGTCTGTCGTCTGCGCCGACAGTATCGTAGATACGAGCAGCTCGAAGGGGTTTGTGAATTCGAGCGATGTCTTCATCTCCTTCCTGTACCTCTGTTTCAGGCGCCTCTCCACTTCTCTGATGAATGCCCTCTTATCCGTTCTCTGCATGGAAAATACCTTGTATAATTGCGGTATTATATTCGAATTATAAAGATAAATACCTTGATTTGGATGTGTAATTGGTAATATGGAGGGCAAGATGCGACTGCTCACTAAGGAGGAAGCCGGAGCAATGGTAAAGAAGCTCGAGGAGAGCTACCCTAATACGAAGTACTATCTCGATTTCAAGACGCCTCTAGACCTGCTGGTGGCTGCAATACTCTCTGCGCAGACCCACGATGAGCTTGTCAATAAAATAACCCCTGGATTATTCGGCAAGTTCAAGAGTGCGAAGGACTATGCCAGCGCATCAGAGGCGGAGCTGCTGAAGTACATAAAGCCTGTGTCATTTGCTGGCAACAAGGCTAAGAACATAATCAACGCCGCAAAGACTATCGATGGCAAGTACGGTGGCAAAGTGCCCAGGACAATGGACGAGCTCATATCGTTGCCCGGGATAGGGCGCAAGACTGCCAACACAATACTGATAAACGCCTATGGCATAGTCGAAGGCATACCAGTAGATACATGGGTAATAAAGCTCTCGCCAAGGCTGGGCCTCAGCATGGAGAAGAACCCGGACAAGATAGAGAAAGACTTAATGGAGAAAATAGACAGGAAGTACTGGCACGATATAGCATATGTGCTGAAAAGGCATGGCAAGGCGCTCTGCAAGGCTATACCAGAGTGCAGCAAGTGCCCAGTCAAGGATATGTGCCCGAGGAACGGAGTGAAGAAAGCGATATGATGGAAATAATAGCAGATTTGCATGTGCACTCGAGATATGCGATGGCGTGCAGCAGCAACATCACCATAAAAGGCATGGAGGCAACAGCGCAGGAAAAGGGGATAACGCTGCTAAGCGCCGCAGATTTCACGCATCCCCTATGGATAAAGGAAATAGAGGATAATCTGGAGGAGGATGGGAGCACGGGCCTTTACAGGGTGAAAGGCTCTAGCTCCGGTGTAAGGTTCGTACTTGGCACTGAGCTGTCAACCGTCTATACTGGGGACGACAACAAGGTCAAAAAGATACACCATTGCGTTCTCATGTCGCGCCTTGACAGGGTTAAGGTATTGAATGACATGCTGAGCAAATATGGAAACCTAAGCGCTGACGGCAGGCCTACATTGTCTGTCAATGCTGCAGAGCTCGTCGACATAATCAAGAGCGCTGATCAAGATTCCTTCATATTCCCTGCGCACGCATGGACGCCATGGTTCGGTGTTTTCGGTTCCATGTCCGGCTTTGACAGCCTCAAGGATGCATATAAGGAGAGGGCCAAGGAGATATATGCGATAGAGACAGGCTTATCGTCAGATCCAAAGATGAACTGGAGGATATCGTCATTGGACAGGTATGCACTGATATCCAACAGCGATTTCCATTCTCTGCCCAAGATGGGCAGGGAGGCAAACGTGTTCGATATTAAGAGCAAGACGCTATCGTACAGAGGTATAATAGAGGCGATAAAGGAGAAGAGCCAAAGCACGTTCAAGAGGACGATAGAGTTCTACCCTGAAGAGGGCAAGTACCATTACGACGGCCACAGGAACTGCAATTTTTCAATAGACCCGCAGAAGGAGAGCTCGCAGATATGCCCAGTTTGCGGCAAGAAGCTCGTCATAGGCGTGCTTCACAGGGTTAACGACCTTGCCGACAGGCCTGACGGCTATGTCCCAAAATCAGCAATCCCGTATGTGCATCTGATACCGCTGATAGAAGTGATAGGATACGTAATGGGCAAGAGCACATACTCGAAAGACGTGATTGCGCAGCGCGAGAAGCTCATCGGTGCATTAGGCACGGAATTTGATGTTCTCATGCATGCGGACTATGAAGCTATAAAGGCCGCATCAAGCGACGAAATAGCGCAGGCAATACAGAACATGCGCGACGATAAGGTCACCCTCGAGCCCGGATACGACGGCACGTATGGTAAGATTGATTTGCTCAACAGGGAAAAGCCTGCAAGGCCCAAGCCCAAGCAGAGGGGCATATCGCAATTCCTGCAATGAGCATCATCATGCCGCTGCGGAGAGCGCCGTCTATTTGACTATATCCTGGATGAATGCGGGATAGACCTTTTTGACCCCTTCTATGCTTTCAAGCTCCTTTATCATCTCTGCCGCGCTCCCTTTGCTTATCTCCATAAGCGCTATCGCTACATGGTCCCCGGCAGTCCTATACAGCTCCTTCACGAACCCCTTAAGCCTTATCTCTTCGAGAGCATGGACGAAGCTCTCCGGGGCAATGTCGAAGCCAACTAGCACGTCCTCGTAGTTAAGCGCCGAAGGCCTTACCCTTGCCTTATAATCTACTATTATGCCCTGCTTCTTCAGGCCAAGAAGCCTGTTGCGTGCCGTCCCAGCACTAACGCCGCATTGATCTGAGAGCTCCTTTATGCTGGCCCTTCCATTAGATCGGAGTATGGATATTATCTTTAAATCAATTTCATCAAACATATAATCAATTATAATAATTAAAAGGTAATATATTTATATCTTTAGCAACATAACATAATCAGTGATAAAATGCAAAGCCAAATAGACATAGGAGAAAAGGCGCCTGAGATACAGGCAAAGTGCTATTTTCCAAAGGATGCTGACATAAAGGACTACAAGCTCAGCGACGACAAGGGCAAGTGGGTAGTGCTGACATTCTATCCTGGCGATTTCACTTTTGTGTGCGCCACAGACGTGGAAGCATTTACCGAGAAATACGACGACTTCGCCAAGAACGGCGCAGTGATATACGGCATAAGCACTGACAGCATATTCTCTCACAAGGAATGGGCTGAGACATCGCCAAGGGTGAAGCAGAGCAAGATACCATTGATAGAGGACTTCAACAAGAGGATATCAGAAGCTTACGGATTCCTTAACAAGGAAACAGGCGCTGCGAGAAGGGGCACAGTGATAATAGACCCAGATGGAAAGGTGCAGTACATATCGATACACAACGACGGTCTGGGAAAGGACGCGGAGCACATATACACAGCTTTCATGGCGCTCAAGTACATAAGGGATACACCTGCAGAGAAGGGACACATATGCGCCATACCTGCGAATTGGAGAGTGGGCAAGGAAGCGCTGAACATAGACACAGTGAAGGACATAGGCAAGCTCTGATTGCATGAATGCGCCCAGGCATGGCTTGGGCCTTTCTTTTTCTAATCATCAATTACGGCACTAGTCCGGATTCGAGCACATAGATTTTCGGCAACCTTTTTATGCTTTTTTTTGATAACCTGTTGTGAGGCGCATGAAAGATTTTCGCAAAGGAAACTCTCAGAGAGAGTTTCATCAGAGTTTCAGGTCGCAATCCGCGATGGAATACCTCATGACATACGGCTGGGCGATACTTATCATCGCTGTCGTTTTGGCTGCGCTTTTTGAATTGGGTGTATTCAACCCGATGACATTTGCACCGAAGGCAGCACCTGGCTCGTGCCAGGTTGTAAGGCCGGAAGGCGCAGGCACAACCAACTTCATATCTCTCGAAGGAGAATGCAACGGCGAGCTGCCGCAGTATGTAGCGCAGTTCAACGGGCAGAGTAGCTATATCAATCTTGGCAATAGCAAGTTGCTTAGCCCAGAAGCAGGAAGCAATGGTAAAATGACAATCTGCGGTTGGGTCAAGGTCTTATCATTGAACAATTATCATGGTTTTTTGATAAAAGGAGCAAGCTCACCGAGTAATGGAAATGGCTGGGAGTACACTATTGGCCAAGGGACATCAGAAAACTATATTGTTTGGACAAATACAGGGAGTAACATCGCCGCGTATGATGCTTCGCTTCCTACTGCTAATACCTGGTGGTTTATGTGCTTTGCATATAATTATGCATCAAGTAATTCTTTTGTCTTTATGAATGGAGATATTTATCAGGCAACTTTTTCAAGCGGTACTCCTGCAACCGAAGGCACCGGAGACCTTATACTGGGAGCAGGAGAAAATGGCTTCTCGAATGTTGAATTAGCAAACATACAAATTTACAACACTGCCATTTCAGCAAATGATATTCAAGCCCTCTATCAAGAGGGCATAGGAGGCGCGCCGATAAATATACAGAACCTTGTGGGGTGGTGGCCGCTCAACGGCAACACGAACGATTATAGTGGCAACGGCAACAACGGTGTGCCTAGCGGTGTTACATATACGAGCAACTGGTATTCCGGGTATAGCGCACCGTAAATAAAGGAACAGATTAGTGCTATCAGCAATCGTACAATAGCACAATATGGCATTACTTGTCTTGTTTGCAATGTCGCTACTGTATCTTTATGGTCTCTATGTTCTTCATGCTGTTTATGTTCGTCAGAGCCCTGTAGACTGCCATGAGCGTGTTGTACTTCGCCCTTGTCCTTCCCCTTGAAAAGCTCCAAAGGTCCTTGACGCCTGCAAGAACCAGCATCTTCCTAACCGGATCGCTTGCCACTATGCCCAATCCCCTTGGCGCAGGCTTGAGTATAACCTCTACGCTGCCGCACTTGCCAGTTGTTGTGAAGGGCAGGCTGTGGCTTGTGCCGCATTGGCATTGCCACGATCCGCATCCGAATATTATCGGTATCACATTCCTTTTTGCGTTGGAAATCGCATTCTCTATTGCCGCTTTTACCTCTATGTCCTTGCCTGCTCCGACTCCAACGTGGCCGTTCTGGTCACCCACTACTGCGGTGACCCTGTACTTCGCCTTCCTGTTGTTCTTTGTCATCCTCTGTACGCTCATTATCTCTATGACTTCGCTCTTCAGGTTTGGGAGCAGCGCATCCACTATCTCGCGCTCCTCTATCCTCTTGCCGCTGTGGAAGATCTGCTCTATGGATGTAATCTCGTGCGCCTTTACCTTCTTCCCCAGCTCTGTCAAGGGCGTCCATTCCTCTATGTTGAACACTCTCTCGTTCTGGTCCCTGTTGTTTCCGAATCTTCTTCCTCTCATAGCCAAGCAATCACTTTGTTATAGCCTCTTTCACCTTGTTCACCAAGGCCTCCATCGACCCTACGTCGAAGTTGTTCTTCCTGTATGTGGAAAACATTATGCTGTCACTTCCCAGCTTCTTTGAATAGTCGCTGATGTGGTGGCCGAAAATCCTCTTCTGATCGAAATCTATGTTGCCCCTTATGCCCATGCCCGCGTCTATCGCGCCTTTTGCGGCAGCGAAGAGTATCGATGCCTTTGAGGGCCTGTACAATCCTATGTCAAGCACGAATTCCTTGCTCTTCAGGTCCTTTGCCTTCTTCGCCAGCAATACGCCAGTGAGATACGCGGTTGGAGTGTTCCTCTTGGGCATCCAGCCGAACTTCGACAGCTCGCTCGAATTCACAGTAGTGAGCACCTTGTCGCCGTTAGCTTCATATTCAGCTACCTGCATCCTTATGCCCCTGTTGGACCTCCTTACAATTACCCTGGGCAGGCCTCCTTTCAGCAGCGTAAGCCTCTTCCTGTAATCGGTGACGCCCTGCGCCCTCCTCTTCCTTATCACTTTCATCAATACCACTGCATCATATGTGCTTCAGCTTGTCCATCTGCTCGTCGGTTATGCCCACTCCCTTGCTCTTTATGTGGTTTATGAGCGTCATCTTTGTCTGGAAGCTGCCTCCCTTGACAAGAGCATAGAACTTCTTGAACATCTCGTTATTTATCACTTTCTCCTCCTTGAGCTCCGCCAGTATCCTTCTCTGCGCCCTGACCTTCTTCTGGTAGGTCATGATGCCCCTGGCCTTTCTTGTGCCCTTCTTCCTGCCTTTGCCCCTCCTCCTGCCTTTGGCGCGCTTTTCCTTAAGTATCTTCGAGTATATGCTAAGGTTGCTTTTCTCCTTAAGCGCGTATACCCTGCCGTTCTTTATCAGGGCTCTGACATCCTCCCTGGTTATGGCCTTCTTGGCGTCTTCTATCGCGTCCGGCTTTATCCTCACGCTGCTTACTCCTCTCTTGAGTATGTCCGCAGCTGTCCTTTTAGTAAGCTTTACACTCATTTCGATGCACCGTTTACAATGTGGAGGTTCTGCTCCTTGGCGAACTTGAGCATCTCCGCCCTGAGCCTCTTCGAAGTGCCATGCGCCATGGCGAACTCATACTCTTTCGTATTAATATCCGGGTTCTCTATTATGCTATTGAGCTCTGAAATGCTGTGCACCACCATAAGGCGCATGCCGCTCTTCCTAATGCCCCTGGCGTTCTCCGAGTTCCTGTAGCCTATGGTCGGCTCGGCACCCATAAAATTCTTCTTTATCCTCTTCTTGTTGTCTATGCCGCGCTGCTTCCTCCAGCTGTCCTTGACTCTTTTCCTGTTCTTGGTGCCATAGTTGGGCACGTTGAACTTCGGATGCGTTTTCTTCTTCAAAGCCAAAACAATCACACTCATTCTTCAAGCGCATAATATATGCCGTCCTGGAATATCCTGCTGTCCTTGTGCCTTACCCTGCATGCCCCCCTTATGTTGGCTGCAGTCTGCGATACGTCCTCAAGGCTCGTGCCATATACCCTTATGGATTGGCCCTTGACCTCTATCTTGACGTCGCCCATTATGCGAGCCATCCTCGAGCTTCTCTCTCCAAAGAGGTTCTTTATCACTACCTTGCCGTCCTTGGCCTCTACCGTAGTAGGGAAGTGCACGAACACCATGGTCATCATCTTCTCGTAGTACTCATTGACGCCCTTCATGTTGTTGCGTATCTCTTTGGCAACGGTGTTGACAAGGTTGGCAGATTTCTTCGCGAGCTTCTTGCTCTCTACCGGCTCCACCTTTATTGTGTCGCCCTCGAGCCTTACATTCAGCAGGGAGTCGTTGTAGGCGAGCATATTGCTGCCCAGCTTGCCCTTTATATCAAGCCTGTTGGCCTTCTGCTCAATCTTCACTCCCTCCGGCACTTTTATCTCCATAAAAATCATCAGTAGACATATACCAGCAGCCTTCCTCCGGTGTTCTTGCCCTTGAGCTCCCTGCTCGTCATCACGCCTTCTGGCGTAGATACTATGAGCGTGCCGAAGTCCTTGCTCGGCACATACCTCATTTCATACTTCAGTATATCGTCCTTCTTTATGCTGAACCTTGGCTTTATGACGCCTATGTCATTGACCTTGTTCGAAAGCGCTATCTTGAGCTTCTTTATGTTCCTGTCTACGAATTCGTCGTATCCGGCTATATACCCTTCGCGCTTCATGGCGTCCAGCACTGCCCTTATCAGCTTCGTGGAATACACTACGCAGTCCTGCCTGCCTATGTACTCGTTAGTCTTTATCGTGTTTATAGCGTCTGCCAGCCTGTCCATGAATATCAACCATACTTCTTGAAGCCCAAGCCCGCAGCTACCTCCCTGAAGCATCTCCTGCATATATTGAGGTTGTGCTCCCTTATGAGGCCCCTGCTCGTGCCGCATATCCTGCATTTCCTCAGGCCCTTCCCGCGGAATTTCTCTTCGACTCTCATTTTCATAATAATCATGCCTCTATACAAAATTTACGCCCAGCCTCTTCGACAGATAATCCTTTATCTCGTCGCGCGGTATTATCCTGTGCTTGCGCGGTATGCTGCTGTTGCGAACCTTTCTCTCTGCGACGCGCACTCCCTTCCTTCTAAAAGACACATTGACGTTCATTCCAAGCATGCCTACTGTAGGATCGTACTTTATGCCGTTTATGTCTATGTACTCATTTATGCCGAAGCTCAAAGTGTTGTTCGATACGGAAGACTCCTTTACTTTCATGTCTATTGCCTCCAGGAGGCGTTTCACCAGTTTGTCCGGATCCTTGCGCACCGTAGCATAGGCGCCTATCTTGCTGCCTTTTGTTATCTTGAATGACGGATTCCTCCTCTTCGATATCTCGTCAGTGGGTTTCACCCCTGTGATTGTCTCGATGAGCCTCTTGGCGTTCTTCTGCTTCTGTTCGTCGCTGCCCGTGCCGATGTTGACTATCACCTTGTCTATGGATATGTCCCTCATCGGGTTTGCGGACCTTTCTTCCTTGCTCTTTGCAGCAGCCTTTTCACTCATCAGCATCACTCAATTACCATAATATTCCTTACCAGCGTCTCGAAGGAGTTGCCCTCGCTGTCCTTTACCATGACCGTCTTGCCGCTGTGCATAGTGCCTTTGTTGACCTTTGTCATCACGCCCGTAGTGCCCACGTGCACTCCGTCTATTATCATGCACTTTTTGCCTTCGCCGAAAGCCAGCACGCTCCCAATCCCTTTGCCGTCGGCGCTCAGCTTGATGGAATCGTTCGTCTTGATATCGTTGGTGCCCTTGATTATCCTGCCGTCATGAAGCCCTATCATTATTCCGCCTTTGGCGGTCTTGTACTTGCGCACGACCTTGTATGTTGGCACTGAGCCCTTCTCGGCGCTCTGCAGCGATACTTTACCATATCTGTCTATGCCTATGACGAATTCCTTTCCGGCATCCGTTGCCGAAACCACGTCTCCAAGCCCGACAGGATAGGCAGGATCTGATACGGGCTTGCCATTCACCTTCAGTGCGCCTCCCTTTATGACTTTTATCGCCTCTCCAGTCCTTGCCACTAGCCCTGCTTTCTTGGCGAAAAGGGTCAGGGCTACGCTTTTATCTTTCGTGTGCCTTCCAGGGCTAGCCTTGATCACATACTTGCCGGCTTTCCTCTCTATGCCGAAGTATGCAGGCGCATTCAGGCGCTTTATGTGTCTTGAATTTCCTTTTATTGCCATCTAACCAGCTTATTGAGATTAATATCAGCCAACTGCAGCGGCGGCTTCCTCCTTGGCCATTGCAGCTTCATCGGGTTTTGGCGCAGGCTTCGCATCTGCGGCCTTGGCCTCCGACGCGGCGGGCTTCTGCGGCACCGCCTTCAGCTTGAGCTTGCCTGCCCTTATCTTGTCCGACAGGTTCAGATCGGTTATATACACATTGTTAATCCTTATCGGTACGTCGAACTCCTTGCCCCTGGAATTCTTCTTCTTCATCGAGTCTATGAAAAGGAAGCCTTTGCGCATGTCGACGCGCATCACCTTGCCTATCTTCCCCTTGTTCTTGCCGCTCATTATCTTTATCGTATCGCCTTTTGATACCTGGATCGCTCTTTTCGTTATACCAAGCTTCTTGGCGAGGGGCTTGTCAACATGCGAGTGTGAGAAATGCTGCAGCTCGTGCAACGGTGCTTTGAAACGGAAGCGCCTCTGTTTCCTCGGTTTGCTGCTTTTTATCATTATACTACCCTTGAAGCTATGCTAGCCAGCTTTATGTATCTTTCAACGACCTCCCTTGCCATAGGCCCCTTTACTTCAGTGCCTATCGGCAGGTTTGCGTCATTTATCAGTACTCCCGCGTTGTCCTCAAACCTAATGCGCATGCCGTTCGCCCTCCGTATCGGCTGCTTCTGCCTTATGATTACTACGCGAACTACCTTCTTCACGTACTGTGGCGAACCTACCTTTACGCTTGCCATTATTATGTCTCCTATGCCGGACGATGCCATCCTGCCTTTCTTGCCGGCCTTGCCTACTTTGTTTACCAGCATCAGGGTCTTGGCCCCGCTGTTATCCGCGCAAGTAAGCACCGAATTCGGCACCAGCGTCCTTGAAATGCTGCTTGAAACTGCTCTCATGATTATGCACTCTTGATTATCTTGGTTACCACGAAGCTCTTTGTCTTGCTCAGCCTACGCGTCCCTCCTACTGATACTATGTCGCCCGTCTTCGCCTTTATGCAATCAGGGTTATAAGCCGCGATGCGCGACGTCTTCCTGAGAGACCTCTCATACTTGTGCAGGAATATTGTGTAATCCCTGTTTATTATTACGGTCTTCCTCGCCTTATCGCTGACTACCAGTCCCTCGAACTCGTAGCCGTGAACCTTGAGTTTCCCGTGTATCGGGCATTTTATATCGTTGCATTCCAAACAATCACACCTTGAAAAACGGATGTAGTGCGAATCGCAGTCCGCTATAGGCTTTTGCTTCAGAGCCTCCTTCTTTTGAAGTATTTCATTCCTTTTTCAGTCCTTTCGAAAGGCCTGAAGTGAATTTCTTCTCCAGGAACAATAAATCTATTTTTACCAGCAATAAATTTAAATGTTGATATATTTTTCAGTACGCGCTTCCTCCTGCCTTCGTCCGTAAATACCAGCAACGTGTTGCGCGTTTCGTCTATCACCTTCCCTCTTATGCCCTTCTGGTATGCGTCGAGGCTCTTTGCCACCTCTACCTTCAGGCCTATGAGTTCGTGCAAGACGATGTTCTTATTATTATATTCAGGCATACTTATAAACCTTTCCTTATTTGCTATTGGCGGGGCATCCAGATGTAAGCAAATGCTCACTAAAGCTTAAAATAACTTGGCACCTATTTAAATATAACGATAAGTGGTCACATGTATGGGCAAGAAAAAGGTGGATCAGGGGAGAGGTTCAAGACCGGAATTGCAGGTCTAGACACTATGCTTTATGGCGGCGTACCTATAAACAACCAGGTGATTCTGGCAGGAGGGCCGGGTTCGGGCAAGACACTTATGTCTTTTGAAATATGCTACAACAGCGCCAAAGCCGGCATCCCTTCAGTATTCCTTGCGCTGGAGGAGGAACCAGACAAAGTGATAAAGAACGCAAAATCCGCATTTCCCGAATTCAAGGACATAGACGATCTCATTGCGAAGAAGCTCTTATATATAGACGGCGAAGGATCCTCAAACAAGCTGCAGCAGGAATCTGATTCTTCAAAATACATATTCGGCAATATGGTCGCAGATATAGAAGGCATACTATCGGATTATAATGCGAGATGTCTTGTCATAGACTCGATATCCCTGATAAAACTCATGCTGGGGGATGAGCTCTCATACCGGCGCTCTATGATATCGCTCGTATCAAATCTGAGAAGACTCAATGTTACATCATTCCTTACGGTAGAGATGCCTTCATCGGAGAGAAAGGATCTGAAGTTCACCCCGGAGTTCTACATATTTGATGGCATAATAACCATGTACCAGACTGGTCAGGAGGATAAGCGCACCTTGGCAATAGAGGTGGTAAAAATGCGTGGCACGAACCATAGCTGGGTACTATCACCATACGAGATAGAATCCAATGGCTTCAAGGTGTTTACTATAGAGGAATAAAGATGTCATCGAAAGTCAAAGGGCCAAGCCTTAAAAATATCAGCAACAAAGCCAACCGGGACCTGGCACCTCCTCGCGCAGATAGGCCGAATAGTAGTGCCGAAAATGAGAGGCGCAGGCTTGTGCTCGCAGTTGCTGCGACTATAATAATACTACTGATAGCCATCGCCTCGCTGCTGCTTACAAGACCAACAAATACGTTATCATCATGCGGCAGCAGGGCGACACCAGGCCTCAAGTATGCATGTTATGAATACTTTGCAAACCAGACGCGGAATGCATCGATATGTAACAACCTTCCAGTGCCGCTCGTGTACTCATGCGTATCAAATGTCGCACTTCTATCATTGAACTCCAGCATGTGCATATATTCCGGATTGCCATCCAGCTACCGGAACCTATGCCTGGACCAAGTAGGCGTATCGGGCCGCAATTCCTCCGTGTGCGTGGAGATGAATAGCACCAACGAAAGCGTCTGCGCCTACGGGGTCGCGCAGGCACAGAATTTCTCGGAGGCCACCACATGCGGCTATATAAACAACAACACGCTCTCTATGAGGTGCTATTCAAAGTATTATTACCAGCAAGCTGCCGCAACGAAAGATTACACATACTGCAATTACCTGCCTAATGTGCCGAACAACACCATACTGACAAACATATTATCTACTTCAAATACCAGCAGGATATACGATGCCTACGCCTATGCATATTACAACATCACCCCGCGGGGTTTGTGCTATTCCAATGTTGCATACGTATCCAACAACAAGACAATATGCACGTCACTTTCGGGCATAAATTCCCAGTTGTGCATGGAGCCATTCATTACGGTAAAACCATCGAACGAATCAACGCTGCTGGCGAGCTGCTCCGAAGTACCTGCAGACCTGCAAGATGTATGCAGGGAAGGGGTATTGGTGGATGAAGCTGTTCATAACGCAAATGTCAGCATATGCCTGTCGCTTAACCAGACAAACTTCAAGGATTCTTGCATAAGCGAGGTTGCCGCAAAGGTTGGCAATTCGACGTATTGCAGCTATATAAGCAACGTTACTGCCCAGGAAGTATGCGCATCCTATTTCAACATTAGCAAGTAATCTACTACATATTCGGGTTTTTCATATGTCGGAAAAAGAGACAATACAAATTGAGGGCATAATATCAGCCATAGCGGAAAGCCAGGGCAGAGGCGGCAGAATAAGATACACCGTAATATCCAGCAAGCCTCCCATGTCGATAAGCGTCGAAACCGAAGAAAGGATGCAATTGTACAGCACAATACGCCTGTCATATTCGCCGTCCAGCCGCGAAGCCAGCAGCAAGTCGCTCGAGGTAGTAGGCTCGCCGGAGAAAGGCAAAGCGGGATTTGGCTCTGCTATCAAATCCCTGGTAAAGCACCTGTCAATAGAAAAGAACCTTGAAGCGATGAAGCTAGAGAAGTCAAGGCCAGAGCTCGATAGGATAACGGGCAACCTGCTCGGCAAACTCGGTTCTTCTGGGGAAGAATTCGTAGAAGCGTACTTTGCTGGAGCCCCAATAGTGGTGCGCTTCCACAATGACGGCGACGGCTCTACAGGTGCGATAGGGTTATACAACGCGCTGCAAAAGCTTGGAGAAGAATACGCAGCTGGTGATAAGTCTGTAAGATGGACCATGCATAAGGGAGTGACTTACGACATGGACGCTTTCTATAACGATTCGATATACTTTTCAAATTATGTTGGAGCATTCCTGCCGCACGTCTGCATCATAGATTTCGGCACGACCCTCGATAGCAATCCGGCAGTGAAGGCCTCTTCGGGCAAGTGCGGCATAACGTGGCTTGACCACCATCCCATACCGGAAGGATTCTTAGGGAAAGAGCTGGAAAATTACATAAATCCCATAAACTACTCCGGCAGCGCGGATTACACCGGCGGTTATCTCGCATGCACGTTTGCCGAGGCGATATCCGGTGTCAAGTCAGACAATATCAAGGAAGCCTCGCTGATAAGCGACGTCAGCAAATACGCTGATCTGAACAATATGGAGGCGCTTAAATATGCAACTGCGCTGGACTTCCTCACTGGATTAAAAGATTATACGCGATACTTGGACGGGCCAATAACGCCGAAGTACCTTACGAAGCTTCTATCAGACAGCGAAAAGCTGAATTCGATATACTCTTACGCCAACGAGATAATGGCCGACTCTGTGGAAATGGGGCTCAAGTACGGCAAGGAGTATGCAAGCGGCAGTGGAGTTAGCATCAACGTGGTCGATTTCAGCAAGATAGCCGACAAGTACTCCGGATATGTGCTGCCTGGAAGATACAGCTCTAGGCTGCAGAGCCATATAGAGAAGTCAGGAGGCAAAGGCTCCATAACAATAGTCACTTTTAACAACTACATCTCCATAAGGATAAGCAAGCACAT
Source organism: Microcaldota archaeon (assembly GCA_021793035.1). Taxonomy (GTDB): domain Archaea; phylum Micrarchaeota; class Micrarchaeia; order Micrarchaeales; family Micrarchaeaceae; genus JAMCYB01. The sequence continues at coordinate 572 of JAJYTM010000010.1, read as the reverse complement.
AGCAGAGAGCGTCGGCATGCTCAATATAATAGAAAAGCTCAAGGATGAGAGCGAGTTTGTAGAATCAGGAGGGGGGCACAAAGAGGCATGCAGCATAAAGATATACAGCGAGGGCAAAAAGGAAGTGCTTAACCTTCTGCTTAAAGAGCTTCATGCAAAGGGCATAGGCAAGTGATGGCGCGCATTAACTTCTAGCGGCTTTGCAGTAAAAAATTTGCGACCGCCGGGATTTGAACCCGGGTTTTTGGCTTGGAAGGCCAGAGTCCTACCAGGCTAGACTACGATCGCATTGAGCACTATCTATTGTGATGGAAAGCCTATAAAGACTTTCTCCCAAGTTATTGATTGTTTCTATGTTCACCATCTATTACCTTCTGATCTCGTTTGCAATACTGGGGTTAATGGACATAATCGGCAAGAATAGGATAAGCTTGAGATACCTGGCGGTTTTTTCTGCGGCGAGCATACTGCTATCTGTAGTATTCGGTTATTATTCCGCCGTATTGAATGGCTATTATCTGTATGCCGCAATTGCTTCAGCTGTATTATTATACGCACTCCCAAAATTGGGC
>JAJYTM010000092.1 GCA_021793035.1 Microcaldota archaeon | reverse complement strand
TACATGCATTTCGTCAAGTCTGGCGTGAGCAGGGAAAGACCTCCGCAGGATGCAGATTTCTGGTATATGAGGAGCGCCTCGGTGCTCAGGCAGGTATACCTGAACGGGCCCATAGGCATATCGAGGCTTCGCGTCAGGTACGGCAGCAAGAAGGAGCACGTGGTGCACAGGAAGCATTTCATGCGTGCTGGAGGCAGCATCATAAGCGATTCGCTCAAGGCCCTTGAGGATGCAGGGCTGGTCAAGAAGGACCAGAAGGGCAGGGCAATAACGCCGAAGGGCAAATCCTTCCTAGACAAGCTTAGCAACTCCGTACTTACCTCGAAAGGTGGCCAATGATGGCTGAGCAAGAAGATGATTACAGCAAGGTTTCAAGAAAGAGGCTCGAAGCAGCATACAGGAAGCTGCAGGAAGAGCAGCAGAAGAAGGAGATATTGCGCAAGTTCCTCGATGACGAGGCCTACGAGAGGATGATGAACGTGCACATATCCAACCCCGACCTGTATGATCAGGTAGTAGGGCTGATAGTGCAGCTCGTCCAGGCGAGGCGCATAACCGGAAAGATGACAGATGCGCAGTTGCGCTCGATACTCGAGAGGGCGACGTACAGGCCCGAGCCGAAGATAGAGTTCAAGCATAAATGATTACAAGTTGGTTTTTATGTCCAAGAAAACACCGCGCAAGAAGGCGAGGCTGGGAAGGAAGATCAAGCAATCGAGGAGGATACCGCTCCTGGCTACCCTAAGGACCCACAGGAAGATAGAGTACAACAGGAACAAGAGGGACTGGAGGAAGGACAAGCTTGAGATAAAGGATGAGTGAAATGGCAGAGCGTTTGATTACGATAAATATAAGGAGATACCTGGCGATGCAGCCGCGCACAAAGAGGGTGAAGAGGGCTGCGAGGTACGTCAGGGAGAGGGCAGCGCACTACATGAAGATGGACGAGGGCGATGTCTCAATAAGCACGGAGCTCAACAACCGCATAGTCAAGTACTATTCCAGGAAGATGGTGCCGATCAAGCTTAGCGCGAAGGTCGATAACGGCAAGGCGGTGCTCAACGAATTTTCAGCAGCGAAGCCTGCAGCGGAGCAGAAGCCAGCCGAGAAGGCGGCTGCCGGCAAGAAGAAGGACAGCAAGGCTGCAACAGGCAAGGGCGCAGCGACTGCGACGCCGAAGCAGAAGACCGCAGCTCCGGAGAAAAAGGGCTGAACCGCCTGCAGCGAGGGCTGCAGCCGACCGGTGATTTTTATGAACGCAGCAAAATACGCTATAAACGGCAGTGACTGCGTAGGCGCTTTCGCACTCGCTACAGACAAGTACGTGTTCGTCGGCAGGAGTGCAACCGAAGGCAGCAAGAAGTTCCTAGCCTCGATGCTGGGCGTAGAAGCAGTAGACATGTCCATAGGTGGCATGGACTTCATAGGCGTGCTCGCGAGGGCCAACTCTAACGGCATGCTGGTATCAAACCTGGTTACAGATAGGGAGATGGAAGCCATACGCAGCATGAAGCTCGGCATGAACATAGAGGTGCTCGGCAGCACGCTCAACGCTGTTGGCAACAATATGATACTTAATGACAAGATAGCCATAGTGAATCCGGAGTACAGCAGGAAGGACATGGAAATAATTGGAGATGTGCTCGGAGTAGAGGTAATAGGGAGCTCCATAGGCAGCTTCAAGACCGTCGGGGCTAATGATATACTGACAAACAAGGGCCTTGTCATAAACAACCACGCCTCTGATGAGGAGAAGGAGAAGCTTGACAGGGAAACGGGCTTCGATTCGGTCAGGAGCACGGCCAACATGGGTTCGCTAGGAGTCGGCATTGCGGTGGTTGCAAACTCTAATGGAGCGCTCATAGGCGATACCACCACCGGATATGAGTTCTCCAGGATAATTGACGGATTATATTTGTAGAAGGTGATTGCATGAAGTTCACAGTAGCAGGAAGGATAAGGAGGAGCACGCAGTTCAGCATTGAAGTAGAAGCTGAGAGCGAGAAGCACGCCAGAGCGATGGCGCTGATGAAGCTGGGCAGCACGCAGGGAATGAGCAAAAACAATATAATAATAGAAAGCATTGATAAGGCTGAAGGCAAATGATATTGGTGTGAATGATGGCAACTAATGGCGCAGCTGTGAGCGGCACTGGGCATGCGGAGGGATACAGTGCTGGAGAGCTGCAGTATCTTCTGCAGGCCTACCAGGAGCAATATTCTGTGCTCACGCGGGAGATGAAGGATGCCTCTGATATGGTTATGGGCATAAGCAGCGCGATGGAAGTCCTTGACAATAAGGACATCGTAGCAAAGAAGGAATCGCTGATGCCTGCCGGGGCTGGCTTGTACATGTACGCCAACACGGGAGAATCAAAGAGCGTTGTCGTAGGCATAGGAGGAGGGCTGATGATGGAGATGGATGCCGCCGCCGCTAAGGAGGCGCTCAACAAGAGGTTCGAGGCGCAGCGCGAGAACATGAACAGGATATCGCATCAGATGAAGCAGGTCGAAGACACGATATACGATATATCCTACAAGCTCGAGGGATTGGCCGCTGATTGAGATGTTTGACAGCCTTAAGAAA
>JAJYTM010000091.1 GCA_021793035.1 Microcaldota archaeon | reverse complement strand
ACCTGCCGGTATCCACTTCACAACTTTATCTGAAGTGTTGCAAGCTACAGCCGGCCGCTCTACCATTGAGCTACAACGGGCAAAAGGATAGCTGGTATTATTGCGCCTGAAACATTTAATATGTTTGTGTTGGCCGCGCGGTTATTGCTGCAGTATGGGGATAATAGAAAGTGCACAATATAAAAGCTTAAAATATGTAGCTGGACAATATAGATGAGACTGATCAAATGGCTAGGGCGATCAAGCGTTCAGCTTCAAAAGGAGTACCGAGCGCCGGCAATGTCGAAAAAAGTGTACCCATAGCCCTATATTCGCTGAAGGACGGCATAGTACGGATTGTTCAGAGGCCAACGTTTCTTGATGCTGTTTTCATCCTTTTCACTTTCATTGCCATAGTGGCGGCTTTGCCATTCTATCCGTTGGTGATTGTGGTGATATTTGCCGCGCTGCTTTTCGCAGCCGCGCTCTACCACCCGTTCCTCGGCCTGATAACGCTAATGGTCCTGATGTTCACAATATTGCTTTATCAGGTACCGCTCTTCGCATGGGTCTTCCTGTTTATAATGAGCCTGTCGCTCATATTCGGCTACATGCACTATAAGACCATAACATTTACTTACATGCTCATAGCGCTGTCCTTTTCGTCGCTAGGATACCTGTTTGCTGTGCCAGCTTTCATAATAGGCGTGCTGCAGGTTGGGTATAAGCGCGGCATAGTGATGGCTATACTCTTCGTGCTCGGCGTAGTCATGATATCTGCTATGATGGGTGTGCAGAACACGGGCTATATAGTTTATGACGCCGCAGGCGCGCATGCGCAGATAAACGCGACGTCTATATATCCGTACACCACTGCATCGAAGCCAGCCCTCAGCCTTTTCACTCTGGGAAGCGGCTTCGGCGAAATGATACACGTTGCTTCTAGCACCAGCGTAATCAATGGGATTTCCACCATACTTTTTGCAGACCTGTATTCCTTTGTAATAAGCCCCTTCGGCTATCTGCTCGAACTCGTTGCGCTCGTAGGCATAGTAATGGCAATAGACAATTTTGCAGTATCCAGCAGATCGCAGTACAAGGGCGCAGAGGCGAGCACCATAGGAATCGCGTATCCGGTAGTAGCGATAGGGCTGTCTTTTCTGTTCCATTCTACAATAAGTTCATATGTTGTAATACTTGTAAGTGCAGCGATAGCGCCTCTATTGCTGTATGGGGTTGAGTTCTACAACCTTGACATAGTAAAATCCATGGATGTGAGAAAGCAGGACACCCGGCTGAAGTTCGGGGAAGCGTTCGAAGACCTGCAGGTAGGCACCACTAACGAAACTTTCGACGACATAGGCAACTACGAGAACACTAAGAAAGAGCTGAGGGAAGCGGTGCTGAGCCCTATAGAGCAGAGGGGCATATCGCGGGCGTATAACATAAAGCCGGTAAAGGGGATACTGTTCTTCGGCCCGCCTGGAACAGGAAAGACCATGATGATGCGCGCCCTGTCGAACGAGATACACGCCAGCTTCTACTATGTCAAGACGCCAGACCTGATATCCGCATTCTCCGGAGAGACGGAAAAGATGGTGTCGAAGATATTTACCACCGCCAGGAAGCACCAGCCGTGCGTTCTGTTCTTCGATGAAATAGATACCTTAGCGGTAAACAGGGACGACCCCGGCGTGGACCAGATAAGGAAGCAGGCGATGACGCAGCTCCTCGTGGAGATGGATGGCTTCCAAAAGACCGATAGGATAATAGTAGTAGGGGCAACGAACATACCAAACGCCCTGGACCAGGCCATACTGAGGCCCGGGAGGTTCGACAAGGTAATATACATGCCCCTTCCGGATTTCCTCGGCAGGCAAAAGATATTCAGGATATACCTTGACAAGCTTCCTGTAGCGGACGACATAAATTATGAGAACCTTGCAACTAACACGGAGAGGTATTCGGGAGCGGACATAAAGGCGGTATGCGAGAGCGTGGCGCAGGTGGTGGCGCAGGAGGCATCGAGCAAGCACAAGGTCCTCAGGATAACGCAGAACGACATACTTGGCGTCATAAGCGCCACTAAGCCTTCTACGACCTTGGCTCAGATAGAGGAGTACAATACGTTCAGGGTGCAGTTCGAGAGGAGCTTCTATGAGGAGAGCAGCGTAGAGAAGGAGAACGAAGCGGTAAGGCTTGGGGACGTTGTAGGGATGGATGAGGCCAAGTCCTCATTGGTAAACGCGATACAGACCCCATTGATGCACCCCGACCTCATGAAAAAATATGACATAAAAGCGATCAAGGGGCTGCTGCTTTTCGGCCCTCCGGGAACCGGAAAAACAATGTTGATGAGAGCCGCCATGAACGACCCATCCCTCAAGGGGGCCACGATGATAGAGATAAACGGAGCTGAGATAGCCAACATGGGCCTGGAAAGGGGCAACGCGACAATAAAGGAGATATTTGACAGGGCGAGGGAGAACGAACCTGCGATAATATTCATAGACGAGATAGACGGCATTGCGCCCAGCAGGAGTGGCGCCACAGAAAACGCCTCGCAGATAACCACCGAGTTGCTCAAGCAGATGGATGGGCTCACAAAGCC
>JAJYTM010000090.1 GCA_021793035.1 Microcaldota archaeon | reverse complement strand
CCCTTACTGCATGCTCAAGATTGCCAACATTCGTCTCGCCGTACACCATTGCGGTCTTTTTAGGTATGTGGTTTGGGTTCACACCAAGCCAGCTTATAAGTAGAGCTTCGTTGAGCGTGCTTCCGAAAGCCGCGGATTCGCCGGTGCTCCTCATTTCTGGGCCGAGCACAGGATATGCGTCCTTGAGCTGGAGCCATGAGAACTGCGAGCTCTTTACCATATAGCTCCTGTGCCTAGGCTCATAGAACCTGCCGCTAAGGCCAAGGCCCTTGAATATCGCCTTATATGCGTAGTCCATAAGGTTTATACCTACGGATTTGGAGCTGAACGGCATCGACCTGCTAGCCCTGGCGTTCAGCTCTATTATGTACACATTGCCGCCGCTTATCAGGAACTGTATGTTGAATGGCCCTTTTATCTGCAGTTCGCTTGACAGGAGCAGCGCCGCCCTCTTCATGTCCTCGTAAGGTCTGCTGCCTGATGTAAAAGGCGTGGCTATCGTAGCGTCGCCGCTGTGCACCCCCGCTTCCTCTATGTGCTGCATGCCTATGCCAAGCACGGACTTGGAATCGCTGACGCAGTCCATCTCTGCCTCTATAGAATCCGCATAGAATTTCGTCAGCACCAGCGGGCTTCTCTGCGATGCGCCCTGCATCGCCCTTGCATATGCTCCAAGGCCTTCCATGTCGTGTATCAGCTTGAATGACGACCCGCTGAGTATATAGCTTGGCCTGGCAAGTATTGGAAAGCCAACATCGTCGACAAACTTCTCCATGTCGCGCATATTCGATGCTGTGCACCATTCGGGCTGCTTGAGCCCGAGCCTTTCCACCACTGCAGAGAAGGAGTTTCTATCCTCGGCAAGATCTATGCCTTTAGAGCCCGTGCCTATGAACTTCATGCCTGACCTGGAGAGCTCGTTGGCTATGTTGTTACCTATCTGCCCTCCGGTGAATACCGCTATTCCGTCGAAGTGCTCCTTCTTGTCCAGGGCTTTGACGGTTTCCGCACTTATCTCATCGAAATACAGCTTGTCCGCTATGTCCCAGTCTGTTGATACGGTTTCTGGATTGTAGTTGAGTATGGATACCTCGCTGAAGCCTTTCTTCAAGGCGCGTGCGAAGCTGACGCTGCTCCAGTCGAATTCGACGGATACGCCTATCCTGAATACGCCTGCGCCAAGGACCAGCGCCTTGCGCTTGACCTTCCTGAACTTTATATCGTCATTTGATGCGGAGTGCGTAGTGTATAGGTAGTTGACTTTTGCGGGCCATTCTCCTGCCAAGGTGTCTATGCTCTTCACGTACGTGTTCTGTCTTATGCTTAGCTGTTTCTCTGAAAAGCCCATTCTTGCAAGCCCGCTGTATTGCTCTGCCCCTATTTTCGGTGAAGCCTTTGCATATCTCTCCTTTTCGTATGCCGATACTATGCCTTTGATTTTTTCAAGGAAGAATGGGTCGACTCCGGTAAGGGCATGCACGTCCTTTACGCTGAACCCTGTTGAAAATGCTTTGGCCGCATACAGGAACCAGTAAGGCTTTCTGCTCTTCAGTGCTTTTTCTATTTCGTTCTTGCCCATATCCGATGTGTATATCTTCCCTCCGACTATCCCTGGCTCGCCGATGTCGAGCATGCGCACGGCTTTTTGCAGGGCTTCCTCAAAGGAACGCCCTATTGCCATAACTTCTCCTATGCTTTTCATCTCCGTGCCTAGGCTGGGGCTCGCGCTTTCGAACTTTGTCAGGTCCCATCTCGGTATCTTTATTGTTATGTAGTCTAAGCTCGGCTCGAAGAATGCGCTAGTAGCCTTAGAAACCTCATTAATCACTTCGTAGAGCCTGTATCCGAGGCTGAGCTTTGCGCTTACATATGCCAGGGGGTATCCTGTGGCTTTGCTAGCTAGGGCGCTGGAGCGCGACATTCGGGGGTTTGACTCTATGACATAGAAGCTTCTGCTCCTTGGATTTAGAGCGAACTGCACATTGCATTCGCCCACAAGGCCTATAGCTTCTGCAACCTTTATAGATACGCTGCGCATGTTGTTGAAGTCCTCATTATCAAGCGTCTGCGCAGGCGTAACCACTGCGGATTCGCCGGTATGCACGCCCATGGGGTCGAGGTTCTCTATACAAGCGACAACTGCGGCGTTGCCGTACTTGTCCCTGACTACCTCGTACTCTATCTCCTTCCATCCGCTGAGGTATTTTTCTATGAGCACCTCGCCGGTCTTGCTCTGCGCGAACGCCCTCTTTACACCTCGCTTCATCGCTGCTTCGCTTTTGGCTATGAACGACCCCCTGCCTGCGAGGTTGAAGCTGACTCTGAGCATCACAGGATATCCGAGCTTTTTTGCTGCTGACAGCGCATCTTCCTCTGTTTTTGCGGATAGGCTTGGCGCAGTGCTTATGCCTTTGCTTTCCATCAGCTTCTTGAAGTCTGCCCTGCCCAACGCAGCCTTTATGCCGATTAGCTTCGTTCCGAGTATCTTTACCCTATGCTTCCTAAGCACTCCGGAATCGTTTAGGTCTATGCCTGCGTTGAGGGCGCTCTGGCCGCCGAAGCCCATCATTATCCCTTCAGGCTTCTCCTTTT
>JAJYTM010000089.1 GCA_021793035.1 Microcaldota archaeon | reverse complement strand
ATCGCAGCAGTCGGTGTCCTGCTCGCAGCGTTCTTCAAGTTCAAGCCAAGAATCCTGAAAGCCTTAAAGCCTCTTATAGCCTATTACACAGCCCACAAAAAAACAATAAGGAGAATAAGCCTTGCAGTTCTCGCCCTCGCTTTCGGGTATCTAATAATAAAAGTCCCAAGCCTACTGCTCGTTCTTGCAATCTATATAGCGGCGTTCCTATCTGGCTACTTAATAATAAAGAAGCTCTTTAAGCGATTCGCTATAAATAAAAAGTTCCTCTTTATCCTCTTTGAGATTGTCGCAATAACAGTCCTCGGCTACGAGTTCACTCCGGAAACAGCGTTAATCTTCATAGCTGCGTTAGCGGTCTACGATTTCATAGCGGTGTTCGTAACCAAGCACATGCTCATCCTTGCGGAGCACATGTCAAATCCCCTCGTGATATATCGTGCAGTTGATTTAACACCGCAGCCAATGAGCGCAATCAAGAGGGAGACCATAGATTCAGCGAAGGCGAAGATGACAGACGGGAAGGTCTTCGCCCTTGCATCGCGCTACGGCTCATATTCAGTAGCAGAGGTAAGGATAGACAAGAAGCTAAAGAAGAAAGTGGAAGCGGTCTGGCGTGCCGGTGCTGTCCCAGTCCTCAACACAATGGGCCTCGGCGGCGGCGACTTCATGGCTGCTGGCGTGGTTGTCTTGGCGATGTTCCGCGAATCCCCGCTCCTTGGAGCATTGTTCCTCAACGGCGCGGTCATCGGATTGCTGATAACGTTTGCGCTTTCGCACAGGCTCAAACGTCCGCTGCCGGCAATACCAATAATCTGCATAGGCTTTGCCATATCGTTTATGATTGCGATGATTCTATGATGGAAGAAACAGTAAGATGCTGCATCTGCGGCAAAGTGTTGCACCTCACCAGCGGCGATGAAGTAGCGGAACTGAAGAAACATCTAAAGGAATGCGAATGCTCACGATAATAATAGCGATGGCGCTCTGGGCAGCCTTAGCCTATTCCGACTACAAATACCTAAGCATATCCAATAAGTTCTATATAACGTCAGTAATAATAATGGCTGCGCTCTTCGCCCTGGGCTTTGCTATCTCGTTCAAGCTCGCATTCGTATCTCTCATAGTCGGGGCAATGATATACGCTGTTCTGGGCTGGTACATTAAGGGCTTCATGGCTTCAGCAGACCGTGTCCTCATCTTCCTCTCATTCATTGCATTCCCGGGGCCGGCCTCGATAGGCTTGGCTCTGGTGGCTCTGCGCGGCGCATGGAAGTCTAAGAGCAAATACTATCCAGCATTGACCTACTTCGCTATCGGCTTCATAATTCTAAGCCTGATTCTCCTTTGGATTTAAAACCCGTTTTGTATCTAAAAACTGCATCCTTTAAAAGCTTTATCAATCCTTGACATTATCAGATATACATGAAGACTGAAATGATACAGGTCTCCAAGGAAAGCAAGGAATCCAAAGTGCAGCCAAAGAGAAGGCTCGCCGCAGGTCTGCAGGACCTGCTACCGGCAGTAGTCGCATTCGTCCTGATTGCGATAGTCGGCTCGGTGGGCGCTCTCATACTGCAGGGATTCTCGACAAGCAGCTCAGTAACTGTCAACAGCATAGCGTACAACGCAACGCAGTACGGCCTCAAGGGCATAAACACCTTTATGTCCTACCTGCCGCTCATAGCGCTCGTGATTGTAGCAGCTATACTGATTGGGATAGTGCTGGTCGCTTTCGCTTTCGGTGGAAACCGCGGTGGAGAGAGATTCTGAGGAGCATAAAAACCTCTCAGGGTAATCGCGACCGCGATTACGCCGTGTCGTGCGGCAAGGTAATGAAAATGAAACCATTATGGACTTTTGTAGCGGGGAACAAGGCGTATACGTCTAATTCAAGGCACAAGCTCAAATATAAGCGCAAGGCATTGCGCTCTAATCCTCTATTCTCAGGGAAGATTTCAGACATAATCCCTATTGCGATGGATTCAAAAACAGGCGAAGCACGCCTGCCAATAATTTATGTTGCTAATATAAAGAAGAGTGAGAAGAATGCCCGCGCGTAACGTTATAAGGCCGACTTTGGCAAACAGGTTCAGCAATACTCCTGCATCAAACCCCGCAACGATAAATGCCGCCCAGCTCAACCAGGGAGCTCCGAACGCAACAGCCCAGACAGGTGCAGGCCCGGTGGCTGCAACACGCTCAACCCCCCAGGGATTCCAGGGCACAGGCTACGCCCAAACCGTCCAGGTCCCACAATCAAGGGACATCACATTCACAACTCCCAACGGCGCAAAGGGAATAATACAGCTCTCCTCGAACGGAAGGGCAAAGATAACCAGCAACCCGCAATACACAAAACCAATAACTCTGAAAGGCAAAGTGATAGGCACCGGGATATTTGATACGGCAATAGTCAATAATGCAATAACATCGGAGCTCATCGGCTTCAAAGGCAATACGCTCACAGAATCTGTAAACAGCACGACAAACACAGCAATAGGCACCTTAACAGAGAAGGGAACGATAAACTACCAATACGCACTCCAAGGCTCGGAGTTGGTCCCGGAGGTAACCAGCACCACAGGCGGCATATTCTACCAGA
>JAJYTM010000009.1 GCA_021793035.1 Microcaldota archaeon | reverse complement strand
TAAAACCGACCTAAGTTCGGATTGAGGGCTGAAACTCGCCCTCATGAAGATGGGATCCCTAGTAATCGCTTGTCACTAAACTGTGATGAGCCGAAAGGCATATATTAATCATCGGTAGTGTATTACCTGTGACTATATGCCAATCAAATCCTTTGCAACCCTCTATGAAGAAGTAATGCAGGCACAGTGCTAATGATGATGCTTTAAAGATACTTAAAGATGAATATGATAAAGTCCTGCAAAATCCTTCTTCTAGAGAGGTTGTCAAAGCGGTAAAAGATTTGATCGGCTCTACAGTGTGAATTCGAGCGGTGAATCTGTCCCTGCTCCTTGCACACACCGCCTGCCAATCCACCCAAGTGGGGTCCTAGTGAGGCAGTACCTTCGGGTACTTTCGAGTTAGGGTTCTGTGAGGAGGGGTAAGGCATAACAAGGTATCCGTAGGGGAACCTGCGGATAGATCACCTCAACTATATTGTGTGCAAATAAAGCGCGATGTCCTCGCATTAATCCTCAAGCTGCATCCGTTTTGTAGCTAGTCAGCGCGAGCTATGCAAAAAGCAATCCTTCTCCAGCTACGCCTCTTTGGATATGCTGTCCCCTATTATTCCGGCAGCTATGGCCGAAGGGTTTATTATATGCTCGATATCCAGCTCCTTGAGGTGCTTCTCTACCTCTTCTGTGGCAGCGACCACCATCACGTTCTTATTGCCGGCTATGGCTTTCGCCACAATTGCGGCATAAACGGTCCTTGAAACGTCCCGCACGTCCACAACTATCCTCTTGGCTTTATCAAGCCTGAACGCCTTCATATCTACCTCAGAGGTTATGTCCGCAACATATGCATTGAATCCCTCATCCTCGAGCTTGTCTGCAAGGGACTTGTCCTCAGTGACTATGACAAATTTCTTCTTCTGTTTTTTTAGCTTGCTTGCTACAAGCGCATTGGTGGTATCAAAGCCTATCAATACGACATGCCCTGTCAGCATCCTCCTCTCAAGTCCGGATATCTTCCCGGAAAGTTTTGTAAGTCTGGAATTCACAAATTCACCCGATATTGCGGTTATTGCAGCCAAGAACACGCCGAGCCCTGAAAGTATAAGCGCCATGTCGAATATCCTGGCAATGTTGCTCACAGGTACTATGTCCCCATATCCGACTGTGCTTATCGTAGTCACGGTGAAGTATAGCGCTTCTATCCAGCTGCTTATGCGCACATTGAAGTTCGTGCTGTTATGGCCAAGTGCATAAGTTCCCACTGTGCCGAACGCAAGCACCATTGCCAAAGCAATCGCATACGCGATTATTGTTGTCTGCGAAGCCATATATGGTGCTTTTGCAGTGCAAGTATAAATCATTTGCTGGTGAATACTAATAGATGTCCAAAAAACTAGGCCTCAATCCGAACGTCAGCTATGCGCTGGGCGCATGCAGCCACACGATAAGGGATTACATAGGTATGAACAGCCACAACGAGAGAGTCGTGGAGAAATTTGTGAAGATAGCGATAGATGAGTTCGGCATAGAGCCCAATAAGATACTTATCAGCGAAGAGCAGGGCGTTTCGCAGGTAAAGTTCTACAACTCCAAGCTTAAGAAGCTGATGATTGACGCGCTAGAGAGGAAAACCCGCCTGTTCAAGTACCGCAATGAGTATTCAGCAGAATACATAGCTGGCCTGTTTGATGTGTACGGAGGAGTCAACGCCAAAGGACCGTACCTCGTGGGGATGGACAGCGGCGACATGCTAATCCTTGAGAACGTAGGCATACATACGATGCAGCAGGGCTCTAAGTCGTACATAATAAACCCCGGTGCTTTCCTGGAGTTCGTTGCGGGGCACAGCGTACTGGTTTCCAGCCCTAGGGCAACTAAGAGTCACGCTGTAGCCAAATGACCCTGCAGCAGGCATATCGCGATGCAGTCACGTATACCTATAGTTGTCTATCCAGCCGTAGTAGCTGCCGTTGTAGAACTGGTTGCCATATGTGTTGCCACTATAATCGTTGGCGTTGCCGTTGAGCGGAATCCAAAGCGCAAGCTTGTTGAGCTCTTCGGGCGGCTCGCCAATGCCGCCTTTATACAGGTATTCCACTCCCTGCGCGCTTATCGATTCGTTGTATATCTGGACATTTGACAGCGAGCCGTTGTACCAGAACCTGCTTCCTGAATATATAGGCGAGTACATGTTTCCCAGCGACATATAGCCTTCTGGCTGGAGGAGCGTACCTGGGGCCTCAGTGCTATTCACCAGCTTGCCATTTATATACAGGTCAAGGTAGGTTCCATTGTACGTGGTCGCGACGAAAATCCATTTGTTATAGTCGCCTTGCGTGAAATTTGCAGTCACCCATTCCCACTGCGCCCCATCGTATGTGGTGTTGAATATGCATGCTGCAGCCTTGAAATAATCCGGCTGCGCGTTACTTGGCGCGCTTGCCGGATAGCCTGGTGCAGCTATGAGTATTACGCCTGTGTCATCCGGCCCGCTGTAGTATGAAGTGTAGCACACGTCCGCACCAATAGATACGGGCATCTGCTCAGTCCCGGTCTGCCCGTCTATGTAGATCCACGATGTGACTGCGAACTGCCCTTTGTTCATGAGGGACAATGTCGATACTGGCGCGCTTATGTTTGTTGAATAACCGTTAAACCGGGCCACAAATTGTGGAAGATATCCGTTGCATTCGCCCGATAAGGATATATAGGCGAGAGTGGATGGTCCCTCAGGCCTGTAAACATAGCACCCTCCTGGTGCTACGTGCGGCTCCAGGTTAAGGACGTTGAAGACCCCGAGCTCAAATAGCGCCGCAAGTACGACAGCAACGATTAGGATGGCCCAGCCGTAGGTCATCAAGTACTCCATTGCGCTCTGCAGCCTCACAAATCCCGCCCCAACCAATCCTTATGATGCAATATTATTTTTGACGCTTCATATATAAATGTGTTTCACTCCATATACTATAAAATTTTTGCAGTGATTACTATGATGCCAAACATGGACCCGCGGGCGCTTAAGAGCTTGATGTCAAAGATGGGTATAAAATCATCCGAGGTAAATGCGGATTCAGTCACCATTGCGTGCAGCGACCGCGACATACTGATACATAACCCCCAAGTGACTAGGATAGAGGCGCAGGGCATGGTGAGCTTCCAGATATCCGGAGACGTAGAAGAAAAGGAGAAGAGCGTCAATGTTGAAATAACTGATGAGGACATACGCATGGTAATGGAGAAGGCTGGAATAGACGACAGAGACAAAGCGGAGCAGGCGCTCAAGGATACGAACGGTGACATAGCAGAAGCGATAATGAGGATTAAGGAGCAGCAGTGAAACCATTATGCTGGCGGGGCTTCCTGGCCGGGCTTATCGACCCTGTACGCATGTGCGTACCTTACCCCCTCTACCTTCTTGACGTTCTCCTGCCGTATGACATCGCTGTCTATTGCCACATCAACGGCTTCGTCGCCGATGATATTTGCGGCCTTTATGATATCTCTGACTATCAGAGCCTTTGCCTGATCCGGCTCTACAAGGTCGCCCTTGTAGAATTCTGAATAATTCTTTACGTCTATGTACACATCTCCTTCTTCGAGCACTCTATCTATGAGCGACGAGTCGCACATTGCTAGTATGAGCCCGTCATCCGTATTATGAAACTTTATATATATCATCAAATAACCTTTAGATATCTCAGCCGTATTTGTACATGAATACGGTGGCAAGCATATATAGTGCTGCATACCAGAGCAGCCAAATCCCTCCTGCAAGGTTATGCTGCGACGTTGCCACTGCGCCCAGCACTATCAGCGCTATGCCCATGGCGAGCTCCATCTTCGTATTCGTTATCGCGAACACTATGTCATGCTTCCTCCTTTCATCCGGCCTGCTCCATGTGAGCGACGGGCTCTTGCCCAGTATTGCTGCGAAAGCCGCCTTCGTCCTTACTATTGCAAGGCTGAAGTTGAGCATGAATATCATGAGTCCCTTCCTAATCGAATTGAAGTATATCTTTGTTATTATGACAGGGGCAAGAACGGACAGCACAAAGGCCATGCCTCCGAATATCTCCAAGTCTGTGCCAATGTACTGCTGCTGGAACACCTGGCTTATTGTGAGAGGCACAAAATGAACAGCGGAGAATACTATCATTATCGACACAAGCGTGAAGAGCACCAATATAACTGATATATAATTCAGGCCAAAACCGTGCGTTATGTAATCTATGTGCGACAGCGGGCTCATGCTCTTGGGCTTCTTGTGCTTGTAGAAGTACCATAGGAACTGCGTGTCGCCGTAATTGTAGCGCCACTGTTGCCTCACTAATTCGGTAAACGACTTTATCGGCTTGCCTTCGGCGTATACTGCTGGGATGTAGAGGCTGTGGTACTTCTTCATGTCGGCTTCGAAGCTGAAAAAGGTATCCTCTATGACGTATTCCGGAAAGCCGCCGAGCCCCTCCAGTATGCTCTTTCTTATTATGCCGCACGATCCAGCAAATATGGCCGTGTTGTTGCTGCCCCTCGCCTGCTGTATGAATTTGAAGAAGAAGGCGTCGAAAAGCCCTATCGACTGCTCGAAAAGCCCGCTGCTCTTCTTGTACCTCTTCTCTGTCTGTATATATGCAAGCTTCTTATCTGAGAAGTAAGGCAGTAGGTCAACAAGGAAATCCCTATTGACAAGGTATTCGTCATAGTCAAATATAGCTACGAATTCCTCCTGTATGTTCTTGATTACGTTGTTCAATGCACCCGCCTTGAACCCCTTTCTGTCATTCCTGTGTATGTACTCTATGTTGTTATCCATACAGAACTTTGATATGGCTCTTGCCTTTTCTGTATCGGTTGAATCGTCTGCAACGTAGAAATGCAGCAGCTTTTTTGGATAGTTGAGGTCGAAAAGCCTCAGCACATTCTTCTCGACGCGTTCCACCTCCTCATTGTATAGCGGCACAATGACTGCCACTTCCGGCATCCTCTTCATCGGTTTTATCCTGCCCTTCAGTGCGTTCAGGTACTGGTCATAGAAATATGACCTGTAATAAAACGCCGAAGCAAATATGTTGAAGAATCCTGACACTACTGAAAGTATTGTAAACAGCATTGCAAGGACGTACATGTACAGGCTATGCGATATGTATATCAGGTATGCAGAAAAACCTATACCTGCCACTGCCAGCACTACGAATATCACTACTGTTATTATTCTTACTGAGAACTTCTTGTCATTGTCCTCGTTATAGAGATGCATCAGCTACCACACACGATATTCTAATAATAATGTAAATACATTTAACACATATAAGCCTATAAATATAAGCGTTTTGCAACATTGCGGCAGGTCATGCTCTCCGGTATCGGATTGTATGTGCGCGCGGATTTCGGTGTGCGCTTTGCCATAGCCATAAAAATTGCTCGCTGCTAAAATATAATGTGCCAGGGTGGCGGAATCCGGTAACGCGCCGGTCTCGAGTTTGCAAAACATCGAGAGCTGAATTGTGATGCAACAGGCAAACCGGTGTCCGCAAGGACGTTAGGGTTCAAATCCCTACCCTGGCGCTTCAATGATGCATATGAAGGGTGCGCAGTAATGTATGCATGCAGCAAACTGGTTACAGTGCTAGCCTTGGTGTTACTCGCAGCGTTTGTATCAACATTGGCGTCCATATACCTGCTTCCTGGTGCACAGGGCGGAATAGAAGGCAATTACAATTTTGTTGTTGGCATCGGCACTCACAGCAACCAGAGTTCAGCAATATACGCCCTGAGGGCTGGCGCCCTATACTACCGGACAGACATCAGCGTGAATGCTTCGCAGGAAGAGGCGCTATCCGTGCAGCATAGCACATATGGCGCGCATTATCTGGGCATACTAGATTACGACACTCTGCCAGGGGGCTTCTCAAACGATGCCTGGAACCTGTCCACATGGAACGCGAGCGTCCGCGCCGCAGTAAAGGCATATCCGTGGATAAGATCATGGGAGATATGGAATGAGCCATGGGTGCCTACATTCCAGAAGGGATACATGAACGGCAGCGCTTATAACTATTACCGTATGGCAAGGAGCGCTTACTTGATAATAACCGCAGCCGAGCCCAATGCCACGATAGTTTGTTTCGGCGGCGCACCAATTGGCAGCTACAGCATATACCAATGGTATTCAAAGGTATGGAGTTATGGTGCAGCGAAATATTGCAGCGCCATATCCATACATGCCTACCCATCAACTGCCGGCCCTATGAACCAGTCAGGCGTGCAGATATGGTCCGCGTGGATTTCGGAGTACGAGTCGCTAACCGGCAAGCCCATATGGATAACTGAATTCGGCATACCCTCGGGCTCTAACGCCAGCGTAGGCTATTCGCAAAGCAACCAGGAGGCGTTCATGGTGCAGGCGTTCAACCTGTTCAACAAATATCCGTACATAAAAAGAGCATACTGGTACGACCTTTGGGGCTTATCGGACGGGCCAGTAGGAAATAATTTCGGCCTCCTAAACCTCTCTAACCCCACGATAGGCAAGCCCAGCCCGGCATGGTACTCATTTTTGTCGATATACAGCAGAAGCCTGTCAAAAGGCTGACGCACTGCAGATTCAGATCCTGCTTCCAAAACGCCTGCCGAGCGTGAGCAAGACTATTGCAGCAATGCACGCAGCAATCGCCGCATATATGTATGAGTAGAAGGGCCCGAAGTAGTATAGTATGCCCATGATTATGTTGCCAAAGAACAGTCCAGCGCTCCTCGAAGCCGTGAGCGCACCCATGCCGCTGCCGCGCTCGCTCCTCGGCTTTATCTGCGTTATCAGGCTAGGCTCGAGGGTGTCTATTGTCCCTACCGCCATGCCTATTACTACAACTGCGATGTACATGATGGCAACGCCCAGCGAGTACACATATGCGAGACCGAGAAGCAGGGTGCCCATGGCAGAGAGCACGTAGCCCAGGCCGCTCAGCGAAGGTATGAGGCGCAGCTTCCTGCTGCCTATGATATAGCCGAATACCGCCGCAGCAAGAAGGAACAGCATGTATGAAGCGAAGCCCAGTGCGTCACTTCCCTGGCTCTGCGCTATCGTGAGTATGGGAAAGCCCAAGCTGTAGTAGCTGAAGCCGAAAAGACCCGTTGCTATTATAACTCCCATGTACGCTTTCCTGTTTACGGCAATCGTGCCCCGCTTCGCTTCCGTAACCGCCTTGCTCCGCTTCCTATACTTTTTCTCCTTGACGAACACAAGGAGCACTGTAGCGAAAGCTATAGGTATTGCTGTGGCGAGGATAATGAGGGGCAACGCGACCTTCAGGTATAGGAGCGATAGGAGGACTATTATCGAAGCTACTCCCCCACCAACGTCGAGTGCGTTGAGAAAACCGAAAACCTTGCCCCTGTCGGAGCCGTTGGCCTCATCGCTTATCAATGCCCTCCTTGCCGGCGACCTAAAGTTCCTCGAGAGCCAGCCTCCTGTGAACAGTACGGAACTCTCGTAGAATCCAGTCGCTATTCCGCTGAAGGACAGTATGGGTATCAGGGCGTTGCCCAATATTGCTATTTTCTTCCTCCCGTAGGTATCGGCAAGCTTTCCACCGATATATCCAAGCAGGGAACCGAAGCCGTACGACACGCCCATAACTATTCCATATACATACACTGGCGCGTGCATCGTTATGACTAGAAGCACAGGCAGGACCGCGAGAACGGTCTGGTAACCCATATCCGAGAAGAATGCCGAGAACGATATCAGCAGGACATTCTTGTTCAAAAAGCTTTTCATAGATTCACAGCATTACCCACACATTACGCCTTTCGCGCATACAGCGTTGCCTCCATAAGTGTGTTTGACAGTAGCCTCTTTACCGTTATACTATTAAAACTTTTTGACATAATCCCGCAAGTTTCGTCTATTACCCTCTGCACAGACCTTCCGGACTTGTACTTCAGCTTCAGCGTAATCAGTGCTGCCCCTACATCGGAAATCAGCCCAGGTGTTCCAGCAACGAACCCAGCAACCTGGCGTGGGTCTATGTTCGCATCGCACACTGCTAGGTCATATGGCGCCCTGCTCTCTATCTCCTTTATGCCGTCCTGGAATGTTTTTTCTATGTGCTCTATGTTGGCCCTCTCTATCTCCATCTTCGCGGGGTCTACCGCTACGCACAGCCCTGCCCTGTCGGAAATGTACTGGCTCCACCCGCCTGGCGCAGAGCCTATGTCCAAGACCCTTGATTCATTGTCAATGTGCATATCGAACCTCTCGAACGCTTCTGCTATTTTGTAATATGCGCGTGAAAGCTGGCTCTCCATAATGCCTGACCTGACGAAATACCTGCCCCTGCTGCTCAATCCAAAGAAGTATTTTCCCATGATGCTGACAACGTAAGCCACCTCTGCGAAGCCTCTGGGTTCAAGCGCTTCGCCATGCGAATCAAGCTTTTCTACAATTTCATCCTCTATCTTTTTCGGATATGCTACAACCCGAAACAGCGTGCCTGCAGCAGCCTTATCTTCGATCCCCCTGATTGCAGCATCAATGTCATCTTCAGAGCTGTCGCATAAATACGCCCTGTTGACTCTGCGCTGGAGAAACATGTTGGAGTTTAGAAGACCCATTATGCCATCCACTGCACCGCTCTGTTCGTCAAGCTCCATCATGAGCATGCCGCTGCCTATTGCAGTGCCCATGCCGAATCCCTTCTCAGCAAAGTACGATCCCACCCTGTCTGGATCCGGAGCCTGTATGAACACGTACACCAAGCCCTGCCCGCCATCCATAAAATCAGCTCCTGAGAGTCAGTGCCTTTATCAGCGCTTTAGATCCTTCATCCTCCTCGCGACGCACCAGTTCGTCCACGAACGCAGAATAGAACTTCAGATTATTGTGCATGCTTTTTACTATCGGTATAACTATTACAGGGTAGACAATGCCGTCCCTGACATTCGCATCTATGCGTACATCACCTCTGTCCATTATGCGCATGATGCTCGCCACGCTAGGCTTTATGTAATCGCTGATTATGAAGCTCATGTCAAAGTCTATGCGCTTCATCCTCCTCAAATCAAGGCTGCGTAGCTCCAGCATTATCGGGTCTATCACTTCTGCGAATATGTCCCTGACCTGCAAGGCAAGCTTTTCGTCAGCGATGCAGAATGCATCCAGCACCGCCTTTATGGCCATCTCCCTATCGACAATCTCGCCTACCCCCGCATTGTTGAGCATGTGGAGGCCTATCACGATAGCGTTCTTCACCTCCGCACCCAAGCGGTTGTCGGCGCCGATATTATCCAGGCTGAATCCAACTACCTTGCTAATCAGCATATGTCTGCTATTGCCCGTTGTCCTGCTTTCCATAAAATGGCCTATGTGGTATGCATTGCGTGCGCATCATATTTATTACTTGCTTTTGGCAGCGCAGATGATATTATTCCTTGCTGCTCACGAACTCGTTGAGCAGCGATGTAGCGTACACGCCCGAAGGCAGTGAGAAACGGAGCTTCACCGAACTGCCCTCAGAATCAAAGTACTCAAATCCGCTATACGGCGCGAAGAGCACGCGCATGCCTCCCTTGGAATTAAGCTCGGGTACGCTTTTGGCCTTGAAATCGTCAAGCGTTAGCCCCATTTTCTCCAGCATCGACGCTTCAAATTCCGTCAACTCCTTGGTTTCGTATCCCACGATGTTCCCAACTGCGAATTGCTGCGCCGCCGAACCGCTGTCATACTTGCCGATATTGGACATGTCTGGAAAGCCGAGCTTTCCTGCCGTGCATACAAGGTCGCCTTCTGCTGGCTCGGTAGCCCCGGAAGCCAACCTGTCGGCGAGCTCTGCGTTGAAAATGTAAGACTCAACGGAATGCACAAACATCAGGAACAACTGCCTGGGCAGCCTCCGCATCGCATTGGCGTAATCGCTCGGGTATTTCCACAAGTAGTCCAGGACCTGCCTCTCATATTTCAGGTACATTGGGAAATAAGCCAGCGCCGCCTTGAAATCCAGCTCCGAAGCCAATTTCTTCCTTGCCTCGACCGCTTCATCCATCTTCTCATTCCCGTAGTCGGTCAGAAAGGCCATGGCTGCGGACTTGAAATCCCCCTTAAGCAGGTGAACCCCCACATCAACGTTGTTGCCCCTGTTGCCGAAACGCTGGCTGCCGAAATAGTTGGGGAATATGCCGCCGAGCTCGGTCTCTATTGCTTCCACACTCCTCTTGGCTTCGTCCATGTCGCCCTCGATATCTATATTCACAGTAAACCTGTTGCCCAGCAGGTCGCCCATCTTGACCTGCGAATCGCTAAGCCAAGCGCCATTTATCCGTATGTCCTTCATGTGCACTGCGAGCAGGCTCTCAGGCGTTGCACCGAAGAGGCTGCATAGCTGCGTAGATATTGATGAACGGTCCTTTGTGCCTGCGAATGCTGCTGACTTTATGCCTCTCCTGTTGCGCTTCGCCACCTCCCTAAGCGCCTGGATCGTGTTCCAGTTCTTCTTCTGCAGCACAAACACAGAGAACTTACCTGGCTTGCTCTCAAGGCCTATGTCATGCGCAGTGTATTGCCTGTCTGCTTCCAGGACGGTCCCATCTTTTGTTATTTCCTCTACGACAAAGTCCTCCGCAGAGCCCTTTATCCTGCCCTCTATTGGCTCCACATGCGCGCTCCTGGTAAATATATTCATATACATAAAATCATCACAGCCTCTCGATGAATCGGTCCACGTCATGCTCCATTGCGAACACGGCCTTCTCGAGCAATATCCTCATCGCCACGAGCAGCAGCATGCCCAATATGACAACGAGTATGCCCATCGTCCCGACATTGTACAGGACGAAAGCGACAGCTATTCCTACTGCCGGAGGGTGCTCCGCCTTGGCCAGGACAAGCACCATCGTGGCAATGAACATCACCACGGTGAGCGATACATATATGCCTGTGAAAGGCCTCATGACGAAACCAAAGTAGCCTATCAATCCAGCGCAGACGTAGCTCTTTGCGAATTTCGAAATATGCGCAGCCTTCGACCTGGGTGTCATGAAGAGTATGAAAGCGCTCGCGCCCATGGAAGCGAATATGAGTATGCCAGAAGCATTGCCGTGCGCTATGTCGAAGTTCATGTAATGCAGCGAGTATGCTACAACAAGCATGCTCAACGCGGCGAGAAGCGCAGGTATGCCGACGTTCCTCAGCCTGTGCTCCGCCTTCCTCTCTTCGCGGCGCATGCTGCTTCTCCTTGCATTATGTGTTGCCCTTTTCCGCAAAGAATCATCCTATCAATTCATACATATGTTAGCCAGCCTTTGAATTCATCGTCCTTTCCATGCACTATGCTGCTGTACCTGTCAGCCAGCGTCTTTGTTATCGGGCCAATGCCTTTGCTAACATCTATTCCGTCAACGTTCACTATTGGCGTTATCTCCGCTGCAGTGCCTGCGAAGAACAGTTCGTCAGCGGTGTAGAGTTCCTCGCGTTTTACCAGCCTCTCCTCTGTGGTAAAGCCCATGCTAGAAGCTACCTCAAGCAGCGAATACCTAGTTATGCCCAGCAATATGTCCGACTCCTTGCTTGGAGTTACCAGCGTGTTGTCCTTGACCATGAATATGTTTTCGCCCGGCCCCTCAGTAACGAGTCCCCCATCAGATACAAGTATAGCCTCGTCGAAGCCCGATGCATTGGCATCGTTGCCCGCGATTATTGAATTCAGGTAGTTGCCGCTCGCCTTGGCCTGGACTGGCAGTGTGCTTGAGCTTATTCTGTGCCATGACGACACCTTGCACCTTATGCCTCTGTCCTTGCCAGTGCCGAAGTAGGATCCAAATGGCATTGCCGCCACATATATGCTTATCCTCTTGCCTGAAGGGTTCACGCCTATGCTATCGTCGTTATAGAAGGCGAATGGCCTTATGTAGCTTGATTTGAGGTGGTTCGCTTTGACCACCTTTTTTATCGCATCCTCTACAGCGCTGCTGCCATAAGGGCTCTTCATCGAATATATCTTCATGCTGTTCATGAAGCGCTTGACGTGTTCATGCAGCCTGAATATTGCTGCACCCCTATCCGTCTCGTAGCTCCTTATGCCCTCGAATATGCCGCTGCCGTATTGCAGCGAGTGCGTCAATATCGGCACGACGGCTTTGCTGTAATCAATAACCCTGCCGTCGAGCCAGACTTTTAGCTTGCTCCTGTCGCTGGTCTTTTTAGCCATGGTACCACACGCTATAATATGAAATAAATAAATATAAACTGATTGATAAATAGATGGCGTGCATTTGCATGGGAGCAAGCAATATTCCTGTAAGCGTAAGCGTGCGCAGCCTGCCCAAACTGAATGCTGCAATGAACAAGCTCGGTATGACCAGTTTCCAGAAAGCGGTGCTGCTAGAAGTCAGGCGCATACCTAAAGGCAATACTGCCACATACAAGCAGATAGCGGAACGCATAGGCCATCCAAAGGCATACAGGGCCGTAGGTACGGCACTGCGCAAGAACCCCTTCGCGCCATTCGTCCCGTGCCACCGCGTGATAAGGGGCGACGGGTCGATCGGCAACTATTCGGCTCAGGGAGGAAGCAAGGCCAAGCTCAAGCTTCTGAAATCCGAGGGCGCGCGCTGATGCCGCTTTCCCTCTTCAGCTCCCTGTACAGGTCCATCTCCATATCAAACCTCGAGTAGGCCTCACGGTAGCACGCTATCAGATCCAGACTGTCGTCATCGAGCAAGCCGAAGGCGGAAGCCAGATTCCCTGCGCCTCCTCCTGCCGCCTGTGCAGACATCAATGCATCGAGCTCCCTAGCTAGACCCTCGCCCTCGCTACATGGCTCATTAACATAGCCCGCCGCGTCAGAGAGCAGGCGCGCAGTTTCATTTGCCAATAGGTCCATGATTGCAAGCCGCAACTCTTCATAGCGCTTCTCATTTAGCATAGCGAAAGAGCCATTTCTGAATTCGCTGTCGTATCTTATGGCATCGTATATGGCTCTTGTCACTGATGCTCTTGCGTTCTCCTCGGCGCTAGCCGATTTCAGCCCTACTATATCCGAAAATGTCATCGAAAAGTTCATTAAATCACCAACAGGGACCGGCTCCGGCCGGTCCCCACCCGAGGCATCCTACATTTCACCTCCACTTCCTGCGAATCCTTGCATGTTCCCAACAACCCCATAGCCCGTCAATCTGACTTCTGAGTGCATCAGCGGCTCGCTGAAGCCAGCCGCAATCTTGTTCCTTGATGGCTCAAGCCTGCCCAGCTCCGCCAGCCCTACCGGGGTAAGCATCAGCGGCTTGCCCACGCTCTCCTTGCTCGCAAAGTCCAGCAGTCCCTTCTCCTTGAGCTTGTTCAGGTTGTACCAGACAGAGCTCTTAGAGAAGCCGTACTCGCTTCCTAAATACTCGACGAAAGCCGAAGCGCTGTCTATTTCATCCCTGCCTATCTCAAGCAGTATCAGCTGCTCGCGCCGGATAAGCCTGGACCTTTCAGCACTTACACTATAGTATACCATCCTTGCCACATAAACCACCTAATTTTTTAAAGGACGTGATTTACGCGACAGGATGGCAGTATGGTGTTATCATATTTGACTTCTTTATGACCATGCTGCCGCTAAACCTGTTAGAATAAGACTTCCACAGCAGCATTTTCATTTGCATTTCCGCACCATACCCTGTCTATGCTTTAACATTATTTTACAAAGGTTCTATGAATGAACTGATATTTAAATCTTTTGTGCTAAAAGCCTGTCCAATGCGCGGTTCGGCGCATCAGTGCTACTCGCTCTTGCTCTCGAAAGAATCCAAAAGCTCCATCATGAGCATCTTCGCCTTCGGCGCATCGAGTATGGGCACGCGCTGCATGCTGACCTCTACGACTCCATTATCTTCATACGATTTGACAACCATCCCTGCGCCCCTGTCCATCAGTTCGGTAACCTGAGGGTAGAAATGGCTGAACAGATACCTTCTGATGTCGTCCTCCAATTCGCGCGTGTCCCTGCTACCTGCCGATATCCTGCCGTATAATGTATGGCGCGAGCCGTAGTTTGTCTCGGCATAGCGCAGCAAACCGCCAAGAGGTATGTCGTGGTTGTAATATATGGACACGGCGACAGGACGAGCAGCATCAACCAGCTTAAGGAAAAGCAATATTGCAGGATCATTGCCGTACATATCCAAGACGCCGAGAGAGTCCTCCAAAGGCCTGTTCGTGCCTACCCTTTCTGCCTTGAAGAAACGTACTCTACCATACGGGCTGTGGCCCGATATGCACATCAGTGGTATGCTTTCACTCACGCCGAGCTTGAACGCACGAATGAACGCATCGAAGGCGGACTTTGTGCCCGCCAAAGAAGGGAATTCGCTGCCGAATATATGCTTCTCTATCTCTGTCTCTTCGTCCTTTATCATCCTGCTCCTCGTCTCCGCATCCATTTTGGCTACGGAGAGCAGTTTGCAGAATAGTCTCACCCTCTCCTCTACATAGTCTACAAACAGATCAAGATCAGAGGAGAAGCGACCATACAGCCTTGGCATATCTATCGAAACCGCATTAAGCAGAATCTTTGCATCGCTGCCGCCAGAGACTTTACGCTGGGTCGACTTTATCCCCTCAAACCTCATCGAGCTGCTGTTCTCCAATTTGCGCATCTGCTTCTCAAGGCCGAGTATTTCTGTACGCGCATAAGCGACCTTGCCGCTGAATTCCGACACTATGTTCAGGGCATCGCTGCGCATATCTGCACTGCAGCCGCTGAAATATTTGGAGAAAGAGGATACAACAATGGCAATTTCACCTACCCTGTTGGCTAGCGAATGCATGTCCGATATATATTGCTTGCCGTACAAGAGCGTAGTCATCTAAACAACCAGTCAATATGCTACCATAAATATTTATAACTGGCGAAGTCAAATAACCATATAAGGCACAAATGCGTGATTGGATGGCGAAAAGCATAGACTTAGATGATGACAAGATTGCCGACTTTGCGGATGTGCTAAGGCTGGCGCAAGCGCGCGGGATGAAATCGGGTGAACTATCCATAACCGTGCATGAAACGGTATTGCGCAGGGTCCTGAAGAACGAATCGCGCAACTCCTGCTTCCATGCGCATACGATAGAAGGAACAGTCTGGATAAAATACGACCAGATGCTGCCCGGCGGCACGATGATTAGGCTGTTCAGGATCGAGACAAAGGATGATGGCCGCGTGCATATAAGGGAAGACACAATGTCGCATGATGCCAACCTCATAAGAAGGATGGACAGATGATGGGCTAAGGCGCATTGTCAAGCATTCATATGCATGCGATGTCCTTGAACGAGTGCAGCTGCCTTCCGACTTCATCATCTGAATTGAATACTACTACTTCAATCTTGCTCTTTTCTGCCGATTCAAGAATCTTCTGCATGCTCGGCCCGCTCAGGGCGCTGTCGTTTACCAGCACCGCCCTGGCTTCATAGCCCGATACTGCACTGCTTACATTTTCAATTCCATACTTGGAGCGGCCTGAAGCCAGCCCCCTGAGGAATTCCTCCATCAGCATGAATTCTTTTCTTATCGCTTCGCCATGAAGCACCTTTGCTACGTCCTCGCTCTTTATGAGCTCATAAACGCCTGAGCGCTCCACATTGCTTATGTTGAAATAGAGCAGCTTCTTGCTAACCTTCTTCGTGAATCCTGTGTCATCCATATACTTCTTGAAATCGTCTTTGGTGAATCCCGGCCCAGCAATGATTATCGTATCGACCTCCATGTTGGTTATCATGCCTTCGGCGCTTTCGAAGTACTTCTTCAGGGCCTCCTGGAAGTCCCTGTTTGACAGCCTCTTGCTCAGGCCGCTGTATATCTCGTTGCCGAACTCTATGCCGTAGCCCAGTATGTAGGCGAAAAGGGACTTCTCATCGTCCATCGCAATTATCCCTAGCTTAGGCCTCCTAGTAGCTTCGACTGCGTTTCTCACCACATCAATCAGATAGCCGTGCCATTGCGCCTTCGTTATCTCTATTACGTCTCCTTGCGTTATGTTCAGCGTGTGGTGGCTGTTCAGCCTTATGTACTCTACCGGCCTTCCTTCGACTATCGTGCCAATGAACCTGACGGTCTGCGAAGCCTTGTCGAACTCTACCTTTTCGACCCTTATCCTTATGGTTACTTCCTTGAGCTCTCCCTTGGACCCCTCCATCGGCTTGAACCTCCTCAGGCTCTTCGACTTTACCAGGTCCTGCGGAAAGACGATGCGCTGGACCGCCCAGAGGTCGTCGAGCGTGTCGAGCCTCACTATGAGGGTGTTCTCGCTCTCCCTGAATTTTACTATCTTCAAT
>JAJYTM010000008.1:4593-16381 GCA_021793035.1 Microcaldota archaeon | reverse complement strand
TTGTTTCTAAAATTGTAAGTGCCGAGGGGGTTTAAATGGCGACTAAATTTGTGATAAAGAGGAACGGGGAAAAGGTGGGTTTTGATGAGGGGAAGATTGAAAGCGCAATAGCTAGGGCTTTCGCTAATGTCTACCCGATGCAGGAGGCAGAGGAGAACATGAAGAACGCGCAGCTCGTAGCCAAAAGCGTTGTCAAGAGCGTCGACGAACTTGGCAAGGGCGAGATCGGAGTGGAGGATGTACAGAACATAGTGGAAAAGGTGCTTATGGAGAATGACCCGAATGTCGCAAAAGCGTACATACTTTACAGGAACAAGCGCGCCGAGATAAGGGCGGCCAAGAAGGCGCTTGGCATACCTGATGACGAGCTCAAGATGCCGATCAACTCGCTCATAGTGCTTGCGGCGAGGTATCTGAGCAAAGATGAGGACAGGAGGATAATAGAGACGCCAAAGATGCTGTTCACTAGGGTGTCTAAGGCGATAGCGGCAGCCGAGAAGAGCTATGGCAAGAGCGACGAACAGGTCAGGGATATAGAGAACCAGTTTTACGAAGCGATGGTATCTTTCAGGTTCATGCCGAACTCGCCCACGCTATTCAATGCGGGGAAGGAGCTTGGCCAGCTCAGCGCGTGCTTCGTGCTGCCAGTAGGCGATTCGATAGAGGAGATATTCGATGCTGTGAAGTACACCGCCATAATACACAAGACCGGAGGCGGCACAGGGTTCTCTTTCTCAAGGCTCAGGCCCTCCAATGATGTGGTGCGCAAGACAGGAGGCATTGCATCCGGCCCGCTGTCGTTCATGAAGATATTCGACGCCTCTACCGAGCAGATAAAGCAGGGAGGCAAGAGGAGGGGCGCAAACATGGGCATATTGCGCGTCGACCATCCGGACATATTGAACTTCATAGTTGCTAAGGAGAGCGAGGGGGTTCTGAGGAATTTCAACATATCCGTTGCAATAACGGACAAGTTCATGGATGCGCTCAAGAACGATGCCAATTACGACCTGATAAACCCCAGGAACAAGAAGGTCGTTGGGATGCTGAACGCCAGGGCGGTGTGGAACCTGATAATAACAATGGCGTGGAAGACTGGCGACCCGGGAGTCGTATTCATAGACAGGATGAACTCGACATATTCAAACCCGGTGCCCAAGTACGGGCCGATAGAGTCGACAAATCCCTGTGTCACCGGCGATACATTAATTTACACTTCTGAGGGCGCCAGGCGCGCCGCCGACCTGTACAAGGAGGGCAAGGAGGTAGAAGTAAAGATAGATGGAAGATTCAGCGGCGGATTCAGCCGTGCCTCCAATGTGTTCAAGACCGGTTTCAAGCGCGTAGTCAAGATAAAAACCAAAGAGGGCTTCTCAATCAAAGTTACCAAGGACCATAAGATTTACAGCGATTCCAGAGGATGGGTTGAGGCTGGAATGCTTGAACACGGAGAGGAGATAAGAGTATTGAATGAAAAGGGTGCCTTTGGAAGCTCTGGCAGCATGGCTGAAGGCAGGACGCTGGGCTGGTTAGTCGGAGACGGGCACATAAATCATGGAGCCGGAAATGACAGGGCAGTATTGTCTTTCTATGGCAATGATATAGGGATAGCAGGAATGTTCGAGGATTACGTGAACGGAATTGTGCGCGAATCCGTAAATCACCACGCATATCATGTAGGCCTTGTGCATGTAGATTCCAGGAACATGGTCTCACTGTCTTCTGAAAGGCTTAAGGAGTACGCGGTAAACAAAGGATTGGAGGTAGAGAAGCTGCAAGTGCCCGACGCGGTCTTCTCTGGAAGCAGGGAAATGCAGGCAGGATTCCTGCAGGGGCTGTTCGAAGCGGACGGCACAGTAAATATTGCAGGCAAATCGCGGCGTTCAGTACGCCTCTCATCCATCAGCGAAAGGCTTCTCCAAGATGTTCAGATGCTGCTGCTGAATTTGGGCATATATTCAAGGATATATCTGAACCGCAAGGGGGCGGGCATCAAGGCGCTTCCAGGACCAGACAGGATGCCAAAGATGTATGCGACAAAACCATATCATGACCTTGTCATAACAGGAGGCGGATTGATTGCGTTCGCCGAACAGGTGGGTTTCATCTCTGACAGGAAGAATTCCTCGCTTCTTTCTGCGTTGCGTGGCTATACCAGGGGCCCGTATACTGAGAGGCATGTCGCTACGGTGTCATCGGTAGAGGATGCAGGCGAAGAGGACGTATATGACATAATAGAGCCCAGGACGCATTCATTCATAGCAAACGGCATGGTGGTCCACAATTGTGGCGAACAGCCGCTTTACCCATATGATTCGTGCAACCTTGGATCCATAAACCTGGCAAAGATGGTCAAGAGGACCGACCACCATTACGAAGTTGACTGGGACCTGCTGCGCGAGACGGTAAAGCTAGGCACAAGGTTCCTCGACAACGTAATAGACATGAACAACTATCCCATACCGCAGATAGAGCAGGTGAGCAAGGCGATAAGGAGGATAGGCCTCGGCGTAATGGGATGGGCCGACATGCTCATAAAGCTCAATATAAAGTACGACAGCAACGAAGCGCTCATGCTTGCCGAAAAAGTCATGGCGTTCATAACGGAAAACTCGAGGAAGATGAGCGAAGAGCTCGCGGTGGAGAGAGGCCCGTTCCCGGAGTTCGAGAACAGCATATGGTACAAGCTCGGCTACAAGCCTCTTAGGAACTCCACAGTCACTACGATAGCGCCCACAGGCACGATAAGCATAATATCCGGAGGCGCTTCGCAGGGCATAGAACCGATATTCTCTGTAGTTTACATGAGGAACGTCAAGGACAGCCTTGGCTCGAACCTTATAGAAGTAGACAACGAGTTCGAGAGATATGCGCTTGAGTACAACTTCTATTCTGACGAGCTGATGCAGGCGCTGGCAGGCAAGACGTCCATACAGGACGTGGATGCAATACCGGAAGACGTGAGGAGGCTTTTCGTTACCGCGTATGATATAGCACCAGAATGGCATGTGAAGATGCAGGCAGCTTTCCAGAAGTATACGGACAATGCAGTGTCAAAGACGATAAACTTCCCGAGCTACGCCACTCCCCAGGATATAGAGACTGCTTACAACATGGCATACCAGCTCGGCTGCAAGGGCACAACAGTATACAGGGACAGCAGCAAGAGCGTGCAGGTGCTCTCTGCAGTAAACAAGGAGGCCACGCAGCGGGGGGGCGCAAAGAAGATAGCGCATATGAAGGAGGAGAAGGAGAGGAAGGGGCAGGAGATATCAATGGCAGCGATAAAGGAAGGTGCCACGACATACGTGCTGTCGCCCCATAGCGAGAAGAAATGCCCCTCGTGCAGCACAGAAATGGTAGCTGCGGAAGGCTGCTTCACCTGCCCCAAGTGCGGATACAGCGAATGCAGCTGAACTGCGCATTAGAATAGAAGGGCAGTGCCAAATGGAGATAGAAGATTTCATACGCAGCAAGCTGAGGGACGTTAAGGACTACCCAAAGAAAGGCGTGCTGTTCAAGGATATAACTCCGCTGCTTGCCGACCCGCAGGCGTTTCCACTTGCAATAGACTACTTGGCCAATAAGGTATCAGGCCGCAAGATAGACAGGATAGTCGGGATAGAAGCAAGAGGCTTCATAATAGGCGCTGCGCTGGCATATACGCTGAAATGCTCTTTCGTGCCGATAAGGAAGGCAGGAAAGCTGCCTTACGAAAAGATAAGCGCTGAGTACGACCTTGAGTATGGTCACCAAAAGATAGAGATGCACAAGGATTCAATAAGCAGCGGCGACAATGTGCTAATAGTTGACGACCTGCTCGCTACGGGCGGAACTTCTGTTGCTGCGCTCAAGCTGGTGGAAATACTAGGAGGCAATGTTACTGGTTTCGGCTTTATAGTAGAGCTTAAAGACTTGAAAGGGAGGGAGAAGCTGCTGCCCCATGAAGTAATCTCCATAGTCAGATGCTGAAAAGGCCGAAGTACAGAGCGCTTGACAGCAGATACGCTATGAGCGCGAGTGCCATTGCACCTAAGCTTATGTTGCGCGCTGCATCGAAGGCGCCTTCCTTAGAAACGTTGTGTCTTTTGATGTATATAGCACTCACGTAGAGAAGCAGAATATCAGTTATCGCTATCAGCACAATGTAAACGAGGTTGTACCTGAACGGCATCCTGAACAGGAACATGAATACGCTTATGGCTATTGCAGCGACGTAGAGCACCAGTGCTGCATATGATGAATCCTTCAGGCCGATGTAATACGGCAGATTCCTTATCCTCCTTGCTTTTGTATCGCCGTGGTAATCGCGTATCATGCCGTGTATCTCGCGGGCCGTGCCGCTCAGCAGTATGACAAGCATTATCAGCACTATGTTGATATTAAGGCCAGTGGACATGACATAGTCCCCGAATATGAAAGGTATGGCCATGGAGAACGCTATGTAGATGTTCCCCACAAGGAGCATCTCCTTCAGCTTGTAGCTGTAGAGCGCAGCCAATGCCGCAAATATGAAGGCTATGGCGAACGCATACGGGTTTATCAGTGCGCTTGCAGCTACCCCTATCACAAACGACGATGCAGCTACATACATGGCGCCTTCCCTGCTGATTGCTCCCGACACTATTGGGCGGCTTGTCTTCTTGTTGAGCCTGTCCACCTCTACATCGTAATAATCGTTTATAGCGAAGGAGCCCATGCTCACGAATATCGGCACTATGAGGCTGAGCAGCAGTACATAGGCATTAGGCAGATGGCCGGCAACTATCAGCTCTCCGGCTAGGACCGCGATGACCAGCATGATGCTGTGTTCTATCCGTGTGAGCTTGAGCATGGCAACGAATTTGTTCATGTATGATTACCCGAAGCGTTTTTCATTATACGTTTTGGCGGGATGTATTTTTATCCTCTCCTTTTGTACAGCGCCTTCTCCACCAGCGGTATTGATATGTCGTACCTGTAGCTTATGTTGATATGAGAGTCCTTGAACTCTGAATACATGTGCTTGACGCGGTGCTCAGAAAGTTTTTTGTGAAGTATCCGCGAACCCTCCAGAAGGTTGAACTGGTCGTATAGGCCTACATCTATGCCGAGGAAGTCGAGCCTCTGCAAGGCTTTGTAGTGCGTATCGGCCATCCTGGCAGGATCGTTAGATAGCCATATGCGCCATATATCTTCCCTGATCTCCCCCGTGCGGAGGTCGAACGGAAGCTCTATCTTTCTGCCCTTCGAAGAGTAGAAGGCTGCCATGGCTATGATGTTAAGCGTCGACAAATCATCGCCGCTCTTTTTGTTCAGCTTCCTCAAAAAGTTTGCAAGCCAAGCCTCGGCGCTGCCGAACTTCTCTATAGACCTCCGGGCATTTGGGAAATTGGGCATGTAGCAGTATTCGAAGTATGAATCTCCAGAATGGTCCATGGCAGCGTTTATTGCTTCGGGGTGCTTCATCGCCAGCACCATGGCACCGTAGCCTCCAGACGATTTGCCCAATATTGCAACCTTCTCTGATTTGTACACGCTTTTTAGGTACGGTATCATCTCGTTTATTATGAAGTCTTCATAGTTGCCCGTCACTGTAGAGTTTGTATACTGGCAGCCGCTGAACTTCGTCGTCAAGTCTGGGAACACACAGATGGACCCCTTGATCCTGCCCGATGCATAAAGCCTTTCTATCCTCTGCTGCATGTTCTCTGAGAAGAAGTCATCGTTGAACAGCATGGACTTGCCCGAGCCCATCATCCCCGCGAGGAATATCAGAATGGGATTGCCTTTGGGGCTTGGAGGCTCCATGACATATATGCTATGCTCGCCCTTCCCTTCCAGGTTTTTCGTCGTTGCGCTCTTGACCTTGAATTCCCTGATTTTGAATTTGGGCATCTCGACACCATCAGGTATATCAACGTTTTGGTTTAAAATGATTCTGTATAATTTTTAGTTGTTCGCTGAGAGGCCAAGAGGGTGATTGCATGTCTTTCGCTGAAATATTTACAATAATAATCATTGCTGTAGATTTTGTCATATCCATCTGGGATGCATATGCAGGCGGATTCAGCCTCGGCATGCTGAAAAAGACAAACGACAAGTCAAAATTCAAGAAAGCAAGCGCCATATCTGCCGTGGGCCTGGGTTTCGTCGGCTCGGTCTATGTGATAGCTACCGTGCTAGGCCTTGCTGCAGCCTGGCTGGGCTATATATCTTTCGCTACGTTGGAATTCATACTCAGCTTCAACCTGGTGTTCCTGGGCATCCTCATAATAGGGTTCGGCCTAATAATAACGATCCAGTCAATAATCATTGCGGCGCAGAAGAGAAACGTCTGGAGCATACTTATAGCCATATACAACTCTTTTGCGCTTGGCTTCGATATATGGATGTACGTATCGGCCTTCAAGGAATCTGCGAGCATAATAACGCGCAGCACAAGGAGGTCGCAGGGCAGCGGGCTTGTAGTAATAATCATTGCAGTGCTCATAGCTTTCATCATAGTGCATGCTGCATACAAGCACGGATACAAGAAAGGCCTAGCAGGCCCGATGGGGAAGGCAGGCTCCATGCGTCCTAAGGCTTGAAGAAGGTTGAGAGAAGGGCAGGTTTTTAGATTTTTTATTGCATAGGATTATGTGATAAAATGAGAATAGCTATAGTGGGCACAGGTAATGTTGGCAGGAGCCTTGGTGAAGCGTTATCAAAGAGCAACGATGTTGTTTATGGCTCGAGGAGACCGGACGAGGCAAAGAGCAGGATGGGCAATGCAAACGTGGCAAGCATAGATGAAGCCGCGAAAAACGCAGACATGATAATACTCGCTGTGCCTTTTGGCGCTGCAAAAGAAGCGATACATGAGATGCATGGCGCAGAGAAGGGGAAGATTATAGTAGATGTATCCAATCCGCTCGATAAGAATTTCAAATGGGCAAAAGGATTTAGCGAATCTGCTGCTGAAGAGATTGCAAAACATGCGAAAGATGCAAAGGTGGTCAAGGCATTCAACACCATATTCGCAGAGAACATGAAAACGGGGCAGGTTGGCAACGAGAAGCTCACTACGTTTATAGCAGGCGATGACGAAGATGCAAAGGCAAAGGTAATGGATCTGGCCAGAAGCATAAATATGGAACCGATAGATGTCGGCGCACTGGATAAAGCCAGATATATAGAACCGGCTGGGCTATTGCTCATAGAGTTGGGCTATGGCAAAAAGCTTGGCACAGGAATCGGCATAAACCTGATAAAAAGCTCCTGATGATAGAAGTGCGCGGCCTATGGGCTTGCATTGAGCGCACAGCTTCAATGCGCAGGGCTTATAGGCATTGCGCACAAATTGTATGATAAGCCAAAAGGCATTTCTGGACCAGGGTATTTGATGGCAGTGAAGAAGAAAGAGACACTATGGCAGCTCATAGCCAAGCAGAAGAAGCCTTCAAGGGAAGCTTATTTCAAGCTGGTGCACAGGGTTGTTGGATTTGTAGTCCTACTGCTGGTGGCCAGCCTTATCGTCTTCATAGGTATTGCCGTATTCTCTAAGGGAGGCCTGCTCGAGGTACTTGGAACAATAGAACACGCCAATGTCCTAATATACCTTCTTGCATTCGTATTCCAATTCCTCAGCTTCTTTGTAAGGTTCTTCAAATGGCGCTATTACCTGCGCATTCTAAAGATAAAGATATCGGAAGTCAAGAATTTCATAATCTACCTGTCTCTCTATGCAATGAACCTCACCCCAGGCAGAATAGGAAGGGTCGTATCTGCGTACACGGTCGATAGGGTATCGGATACGCATTTCGTAGAGATACTTCCAATAGTGAGCGTAGATATATTCACCGACTTTCTCGGTTTCGTAGTGCTGAGCCTGATATTTGGCGTGCTTTTCATTACCTATCTGCCCTTCGTCCTGATAGTAGATTTTGTGATACTCCTGCCATTTGTATTTATCCTCAATCCATGGCTTTTTGATATACTTAAGAAAAGGATATTTAGGGGCAAGTTGTCCGAGGTGTTCGCACTGTATGGCGAAGAGTATTTTGCTTCGCAGAGCAAGCTCAACACGCCAAGAGTATACCTGCTCTCCCTGCTTTTCACAGTTCCTGCATATTTTCTGACTTCGCTTTCGCTCTATCTGTCTCTCCATGCCCTTGGCGTTAACGTACCCGTGCTCAAAAGCGTGCTCGTATACATAGTGTCGGTGCTTATTGGCATTGTATCGTTCATACCGGGCACTATAGGTTCTGCCGATGTAGCTATGGTGGCGCTTATATCTAGTACGTTTGGGATTAGTTCATCGGTAAGTGCAGCGGCGACAATAATGACCAGGCTGGCGACGCTGTGGTTTGGTGTGGCACTGGGCAGCGGCTTCCTGTTCTTCAGCTTCCGGTATTGGTTCAGCAGTAAGAAGCTTGGGAGGATATACACACATAGTAGAAAGGTAAAAACTGGCAAAAGGCACGTATAAATCCATCGGCATTGAAAGGCACTAGAGCTGCCTTGTGGTTTTATGGAAAATGATAATAAAGAAGCGGGTGGCGGCAATTTCGAAGGGGCAGGCCAAAAGCCTAATGATGAAGTTATGCATCCCTCTTTCATAAACACGCTGAACACGCGCGACAGGATAAAGAAGAAGCTTTCAAACATAAAGCACAAGATAGGCATATACAGCGCAAAGGGAGGAGTCGGCAAGACGACTGTAGCGGTAAACATCGCTTACGAGCTTTCCAAGAAGGGCTTTTCCGTCGGCCTGCTCGATGCCGACATAGACTGTCCCAACATTACCATGTTCCTCGGAATCAGTGAGATGATGGACACCGCTTCGTTTCCGTTAAAGCCGCTTGTGAAGGAAGGCGTCAAGGTAGCTTCGACTGCGATGCTCGTAGACGATCTTAAGAAGCCGATAATATGGAGAGGGCCCATAATAGTTAAGATGCTGTACGATTTCTTTGAGAACACAGATTGGGGGCCATTGGACTATCTGATAATAGACCTGCCGCCCGGCACCTCTGATGCACCATTGACCATAATGCAGGTGCTTGACATAGACGGCTTCGTCATAGTGACGACACCGCAGAAAATCGCAATGCTCAATTCGATTCGTTCCGCCATGATGGCAAGAAGGCTGGGCAAGGCCGTATTGGGCGTAGTCGAGAACATGTATGAAGGAAGTGAGGGGAGTATGGACGAGCTGCTGAAAGCATCTGGGGCGAAGATGATAGGAAGGATAGGGAGAGATAGGCGGTTCAGCGAAGCGAGCGATAATGGGGAGGTTGCCGTCTTGAAATATGAGGACATAGACAGCGCATTCAGCGGCATTGTTAACGGCTTGGTAGGCGGGAAATAGAGCAAGCTATAAATATCTTATCTGCATATATAGGGCTGTGAAGTGTATTAATACATGTAAATGAAATATGCACTTTACTGATATCAACTACATACATGCAATGTTCTTATAGAGCAGTGCAATAAAACGATTCTGAACTAAATCATTGATGCTTAAAGGGTGAAATTATATGGCAGAAAATCAATTGAATGGACAACAGGTATTGTACCTTCCGGAGGGTGCAAATAGGATTCTTGGAAGAGATGCGCAGAGGACAAACATAGCGGTCGGCATTGCAGTTGCAACAGCCATAAAGAGCGCCCTTGGACCAAAAGGAATGGACAAGATGCTGGTTAGTGATCTAGGCGACATAACAATAACAAATGACGGAGCTACTATATTGGAGGAGATGAATGTAGAGCATCCTGTTGCAAAAATCATGGTTGACATAGCGAAGACGCAAGACAAGGAAGTAGGCGATGGAACCACAAGCGTAGTAGTGATCGCAGGCGAGCTCCTGCGCGGTGCTGGAGACCTACTGGAGCAGGGCGTGCACCCCACTACAGTCATAAAGGGATACAAGATGGCTGCAGAAAAAGCATCGTCGATACTCCGGGAAAAGGCGAAGAAGGTCGATGCTTCGGATGAGGCCATATTGCAGAAAATAGCAATGGTTTCGATGGGCTCCAAGAATGTAGGCGACGACCAGGTAAAGGCTTACATAAGCAAGCTCATAATAAGGGCAGTAAAGCAGGTAATGGACAAAGATGCTAAGGGCAAGATAGTCATAGACCATGACCTAATAAAGATAGAGAAGAAGGCGGGAGGGACCGTTGGAGACACGGCATTGATAAACGGAGTGCTGATAGACAAGGAGGTGGCGCATCCTGGAATGCCGAAGTCGATAAAGAACGCAAGGATAGCACTGCTGGACGTAGCTCTAGAGATAGAGAAGACCGAAACAGATGCAAAGATAGAGATAACATCGCCGGAGCAGATGCAATCATTCCTGCAGCAGGAGGAGAAGATGCTCAAGGACATGGTCGGTAAGATAGTAAAGAGCAAGGCGAACGTCGTAGTAACGCAGAAGGGCATAGACGACGTAGCGCAGCACTATCTGGCGAAGGCAGGCATATTGGCAGTAAGGAGGGTGAAGAAGAGCGACATGGAGAAGATGACAAAGGCGGCGGGAGGCAAGATAGTGACAAGCCTCGATGACCTGAGTCAGGAAGACCTTGGATACGCGGGCCTCGTTGAGGAGAGGAAAGTGTCTGGGGAGCAGATGGTGTTCGTGGAGGACTGCAAGAACCCGAAGAGCGTGACGCTGTTCATACGCGGAGGTACCCAGCATGTCGTCGATGAGGGCGAGAGGATGGTCACTGACGTGATAGGTGCCATATCGAGCGTTATAGAAGACGGCGAATATGTACTGGGAGGAGGCAGCATAGAGGTAGACCTCGCCAACGCACTGAGGAACTACTCCAACAATGTTGGAGGAAGGGAGCAGCTTGCCATACAGAAGTTCGCAGATGCGCTTGAAGTCATACCTAAGACGCTTTCCGAGAGTGCAGGAATGGATGCGATTGACACGCTGGTGCAGCTAAGGAGCAGGCACAGGACAAAGGACGGCAGCAACACAGGTGTTGACATATTCAAGAACGCTATCGGAGACATGAACAGGCTCGGCGTATATGAGCCGCTCAGGATAAAGGAGCAGGCGATATAC
This sequence comes from Microcaldota archaeon, assembly GCA_021793035.1. Lineage (GTDB taxonomy): Archaea > Micrarchaeota > Micrarchaeia > Micrarchaeales > Micrarchaeaceae > JAMCYB01. The sequence continues at coordinate 5,348 of JAJYTM010000008.1, read as the reverse complement.
AGCGCAAGCGAAGCCGCTGAGATAATCCTTAGGATAGACGACATGATAAGTTCCAGGAGCAAGCCGAGCGGCGGAGCAGGTGCGGGAGGAATGCCTGGAGGTATGGGAGGAGAGATGGATTGATTGCTGTCTTTCTCTTTTCTTTTTCTTTTTTCAATTTCTTTTGCTTTATATAATATTTATTACTCAGTAGATGGTGCGCAGCGGTATTGGCTTGATTGTCCGGCCTTTTCTTCTATCATCTGCCTTCCTGACAGTTCAATCATTGAATTTGGATAGTTGCTGACCGGCCGTAGATTGCGGTCTTTTGTAGCGGCCATCTGCAAAGCCTTAGAAACGTTGGCGGTTCTTTGGTAGGCATCTATAAGATACTATTGTTCAATATTAGTCTGTGGTTGCATGAAATACGAGGTAATAGGGGGAAGCATGCAGGCTGTGAGGATAAGCCTTGATGTCGGAGAAAAGATATATTCTGATTCGGGAAAGCTTGTGAGCAAGAGCAAGTCTGTGATAATGACTCCGCGAATGGTGGGAGGGATAGTAGGAGCAATAGAGAGGAAGGTCACAGGCGCCACTGGCTTTCTCACGGAGTTCGCTGCTAAGGATGAGCCCGGACATATCACTGTTGCGGGGGTGCTGCCTGGCAAGATATACCAGCTTACCCTCGGCGATGGAGAGGATTTCATCGCAGAGCATTACGCATTCATTGCTGCAGATGAGACAGTCAAGTTCACAATGCAGACCGTAGGCATAGG
>JAJYTM010000008.1:0-4493 GCA_021793035.1 Microcaldota archaeon | reverse complement strand
GTACTTCGGCTTGCTGCTCTCTGGTATGTCGGTGTTGCCGTTCGACCTGTGGTAGAGGAAGAAGTCTATGCCTAGCTTCTTCTTCCTGCTCTTCCCAGGTATGGCCAGTATGAAAGTCTTGCGCACCGAGTGTGCGACGCGTATGGCGCGCGCCCATTCCGCTATGAGCAGCTTGACATCCCTAGGGAAGACCTGTATCACGTGCTTGGAATGCACCCACGAGTCCTGAGACATTATAGGCTTAGCTCCAGGGAAGTATATCCTGAAATGCGTGCCGAACTTAAAGCCTGTCTTGACCACATAGCCCCTGCTCCTCCATTCGGAATATACGGAGTAGAGCTTCGAAAAGTCAGAGCGCCTCTTCGATGCCGCTTCGAACACCTCCTTTGGCCGGAAGTTGCGGAGCTTCAGCACGCCGCTTTCGGCCAGGAACATCGTTTCGTATATGTCGAGCTTGTTGAGTATGCCGTGGTCGCTGGACTTGTATGTGCCGTATTGCCCGAACCAGTGGTCGTTGTATATCTTTTCGCCCGAAGCGGGATCGTCTATTATGGTCACCATGTCGTCCGGGAAGAATGTGCCTTCGAGGCCATAGTGCTGCAGGCTTAGCTTCTTGGCGGGATACTTTTTTGAAGTAGTCCCTTGGCCTTTTGTCTTCGAGCCTTCAGGGCGCTTTACTATAAGGCCGCGGTCCCTCCAGTCCTTGTATGTGAAGTATCTTGCCATGAACTTCCTGCTTTTGCTGAATGCTGCAGCTATGTCGTTGAATTTCAGTGATTCGCCGGTTTCCTGGTCGCGGCACTCTGCCTTTCTCACGTCCATCAGGTAGAGGGCTTCCTCTATGTCAAGATGCAGTGTCTGGCCGTCCTTCCTTCCGAAGTGGCCATTGCGCAGTATGTCTATGGTTGATTGGTCTTTCACCAGCGCCGTCCTGGCCTTCTGGTCAAATGTTATGTACAGGGGCATTGGACCACTTCATTGCTTTTATTGCATGCATATTAGTAAAACATGCTGCTCACTACTTCCTCCTCTATGTCGCTGAGCTTCGCAGGCATTATGATGCATGCAGGCCCTTTTTCGATGCCGGACTTTTCCAGCTCGGACATGCTAGCATAGAGCTTTTGCTGCTTTTCAGTACCTAGGTTGACCATGGCGAACATTTTTGTGCCCGGATGTATGAGGCCCTTACCATAATGGTTCTCAGCTTCAAGGAGTATGCGCAGCGCTTCTGCGAGCTGCATTGAGCTGCCCTCTTCCGGCATATAATCCAATAGCAGAAGCGTATGCAGGTTGTTCGACTGGTTTGCCGCTATGGACTCGTAGAACGATACGGGCTTATAGCTGTCCGTCCACCTTGATATTGTCGCGACTTTGCCAAACCTGTAGAAATCGAGCCCGGATTCACCCATCGCTGCGGTGAGAACGGAGCTCGAATGACCAATTTTGACTTTCACGCCCGCCTTCTTCGCACCTATGAAAAGTATCTTGTGGGTGGTTGCTATCATCGGGTCGCCTGAGAGTATTACTGCTATGTCAGCGTCCTTGGCCTCCTTTATTATCCGCGAAGATTCTTCCTCGAGCCTGCTGCGCGGCAACTCTATGATGTCCTTGCCTATCCTGTCGGATATAAGGCGCACCTTCGATTCGCTGATCAGGCTGGTATAAGCCTCGTAATAAACCTTTGAAGCGCTGCGGCAGGCTTCTATCGAGCCTATGGATATGTCGCTTTCGCCTATGCCTGCGCCTATGAGATAGAGCATTTTATCCTTCCTTTTAGTCTTTTACGCCTTCTGGCGTTACCTTTATTATGCATTCGCCGTCTGGCATATTAGGAGAATCAGTGAGCCTGACGATCCTCTTGTCCTCCTTGCTTTTCCTCATGTAAAGCCTTGTCGTGGCCGCATGGGCCATTATGTTGCCCCCTATGGGCGTTGTAGGATCGCCGAATAGTATGCCTGGGTTGTCCATAACCTGGTTGGTCACGTAGACGGCAAGGTTGTACTTGTCCGCAAGAATCTGGAGCCTGTGTATGTGCTGGTTGAGCTTCTGCTGGCGCTCGCCCAGCGCTCCCCTTCCTATGTATTCGGCGCGGAACAATGCAGTAAGCGAGTCTATTATTATGAGCTTTATGTTCTTCTCGGTTATCAGCTTGTCGGCGCGCTCTATTGTGAGTATCTGCTGGTCTGTGGTCTGTGCGCGCACATACATGACGTTGCCAAGAACCGCATCTGGATCCATGCCCTTGGCTTTAGCCATCTCTTTCAGGCGCTCTGGCCTGAATGTGCCTTCTGTATCGACGAAAAGGACAGAGCCTTCGAGCCCTCCTTTCCCCTTTGGCAGCTGTGCGTTCACGCACAGCTGGAAGCTCAGCTGCGTCTTCCCGCTTGCGAACTTGCCGTAAACTTCGGTTATTGCATTGGTTTCTATTCCTCCCCCTATGAGCTCGTCCAGATCCTTCGAGCCTGTTGAGATTTTGCCTATGCTGACCCTCTTATCATAAAATTCTGCACCGGTCTCGTAGTTGACTGTCGTTGATTCCTGCGCCGCCGCTATCGCTTTCTTGGCGCTCTCCACGCTTATGCCAACGAGCTCCGAGAGTTCGTGGGGTACAGCAGTGGCAACTTTGTCGAGCGTGTCTATGCCCGCGGCTTTGAGCTTTGCCGCTGTGGCTTCGCCTATGCCCGGAAGGTCTTCTATGTCCTTTATTGCTTTCTCCTTCGGCATAATTAGCACGCTCTTTTTATTATAGGCAGGAATAAATTAATATACCCTTGCAATCAATATCTACTAACGCAACGGGTGCTCTGCGCAGCGCCGTTTACGTCGTGCGCACATGTCGAGCAATAGGCTGGAATATTGGCAATCATAGAGAAAGAGGCCAGCGTGTTTCCACGCTGGCAAGGCGACCAGTTCTTTTCACGACCTTCCTTAGTTAGAGAACCTAAGATTATATAAAAGATAAAACTTAAAAGGCTTTCCAAATAGCGGAATATTTCAATTTTATGAAATGATTTTATGGAATTTTTAACGTTAGATATGAAAGCGACCGCTTCCGCGGTGGCAATGGGCGCGCTTATAATATATCTTGGCGGCGGATTCGGCCCGTATTTCTTCCTCGCAATGCTTCTGTTCTTAGTACTTTCAGGCATAGTAAGCTACGTTGGAAGGATATACAAGCAGAAAAAGAGGCTTTTCGAGAAAGTCAGGACAACCAGGAACGTGCTCGCCAACGGGCTTTGGCCCACTGCAATAGCGCTTCTTTTCTACATATCGGCCAATTGGTTCTCAGGCGCATACGGGCTTTTGATATTCGCTGCGTTTGTGGGATCGGTGGCGGCGATAACGTCGGACAAGTTCAGCAGCGAACTGGGCGTGCTTGACGGCATGCCTACGCAGCTCATATCGTTCAAGAAGGTCAAGAAGGGGGTTTCAGGAGGAGTAACTGGAGTAGGATTGCTATCGGGGCTTTTGGGCTCTGCATTGATTTCAATAACTCCATTGCTTGTGTATGGGCAGATTGCCTTGGCTTTCGGCCCTGGCATATGGTATGTGGTGCTGGCTGCGCTGGTCGGAGGGTTCTTCGGCACGCTGTTCGATTCAATATTGGGTTATTACGAGGAGAACGGGATAGGTAACAAGTACACATCGAATTTCTTTGCGAGCGTCGCAGGCAGCATTGTTGCTCTGCTTCTCGCTGCCTGGCTGGTTTTGCTTTAGATATAGGCATAAATCTAAATTCTTGAGATACGATGTATGCCTATGCAGCCTAAAAGGCCATATAGGAGCGCACTGTCAGGCAAATGCGAGCTGTGCAGCCGCGAAGCCAAGCACACGTGCAGGTTCTGCCATAGGCGGGTGTGCGACCTGCATTACGACTCAATGCGCGACATGTGCGTAATATGTGCAGGCAAAGGCAAAGCCCCAGTGCAAGCCGGAAGCAAGGGCACACCGAAGAGGCCGATGCAGCTTATACCCGGCAGCATATGCGCAGTATGCAGCAAAGAGGCAACGCATGTGTGCAAGAACTGCGGAAGAAGCGTCTGCGACGACCATTATGTAGCAAAGGAGGGCCTGTGCATAATATGCCACATAAAGAACGAGCGCGAAAAGATGAAAGAGGATGCCAGGCAAAATGCCGATGATGAAAAATAGGAATGTATGATCTATGGCCTCGATATTGTGGCTGTCATGCAATGGATGCCGCCATAGCCTCCAGTAAGGTTTTCGACATTGATGACTTCGAAGTCTATCCCGAACGCTCTTGCTGTGCCCTTGCCTGGGAATGTGCTTCTTGGGCTCATTTTTGAGTATTCGCTCTTCATTTCCTTGAACAGCCTTCCGTATGTACTCGCGTCAGCCTCGGCTTTGCCTTTCAGGTCCCTGAGCACCAGGGGCATGTTGCGCGAGGCATCTGCAGCGAGTATCTTGCCATCGCCTATGCATAGAAAATTGGTTGCATAGGACATCTGCTCCGCCAATGAGATGTTGATGAT
>JAJYTM010000007.1 GCA_021793035.1 Microcaldota archaeon | reverse complement strand
AATTACGGCTCGTTATTTGTATTTACTGGATGACGTAAAAACCGACGGTGAACATTATGGCAAAATCATACGTGAAATTCGAAGTGGTAGAGGAAGCGGCTTCAAAGACCTATGAGGCATTGCAGCTAGCTAAGCAGTCAGGGACGATAAAGAAGGGCGTTAACGAGGTAACGAAGAGCGTCGAGCGCGGCCTTGCCACATTCGTAGTCATGGCCGAGGACATAGAGCCAGAGGAAGTTGTCATGCACCTTCCGGGCCTGTGCGAGCAGAAAGGCATAGCGTACAGCTACGTTCCGAAGAAGGCAGACCTCGGCAAGAGCATCGGCCTCAATACTCCATGCGCAGCGGTTGCCGTGGAAGGCAGGGGCAATGCCGACGGCGCGATAAAGGAGGTCATATCCCTAGTTACAGGGAAGCAGCAAAAGTAAATGATGATGCACTATGGCAGACCAGCAACAACCACCGCCCTCGATGAGCTTCTCAGGCTACCTAGCCGAGATAGTCGATGTAGAGAGAAGGAGGAAGACAGGCATTTACGGCGAGATATACTCGGTGAGCTGCAAGATACTTGAAGGAAGGGACAAGGACAGGATAATAAGGAGGAACATGCTCGGCCCTGTGAAGATAGGGGACAAGGTAAGGCTGCCTGATACGAACAGGGAGGCCAGGGAGATACGCGTGAAGTGATGGTGCTTATATGAAGTGTGCATATTGCTCTACTGAGATAAAGAAAGGCACTGGCACCATGTTCGTCTACAACACGGGCCTGATAAAGTACTATTGCTCGAGCAGGTGCTTCAAGAACGACGTGCAGATGAAGAGGAAGTTCAACAAGAAGGAGACAAAGGAAAGGAAGCACGAGACCCAGAAGCATAAAGCGCAGTGAACCGCGCATTCATATGCATAATGCACAGATGCATGCACACCGTTCTACCTAACATATTTATAGGTTAGATGGCAATAGGTTTTGTTGCATTTCGATGCGGTGTTATATTGGAAGAAGCCGAAGCTGGCGCGAGCCAGAATGAAGACATGGGCAAGGACCTGCACAGCATGCTGCTGGACCAGGTTAAGGGGCAGATAAAGGAGAAGTACTCCAATGAGGAATTCGCGCTGATGCAGGCGATAAACGCCTATCTTGACATGTCGAAGGGCTACAACCTCGTGTTCGAGAGGCTGAGCGAATGGTTCGGCCTGTACGTGCCTGAGATAAAGATAACTAATCCTTCGAGCCTGGTAGAGCTTGTGAAGATGCTTGCCGATCACGACATGAGCGAGGACAGGCTGGGCAAGGCATTGGGAGACGAGGAGAGCGCGAGGGAGGCGTTCGAAAAGGTGAAGAACAGCTCCGGAAGGGAGTTGGACAGCGAAGAAGCTAAGGCTATATCGTCGTTCTCCGAATACCTTAGGCTTACTCAGGACACGCTTGACAGGCTGTCGGAATACATAAAGGCGACTGCTACATCAATTATGCCTAATTCAGTATACTTGACAGACGACAAGATAATGGCGGAGATGCTGAGCAGGGCCGGCTCCATGGAAAAGATGGCGACGATGCCTGCAAGCACCATACAGCTGCTGGGCGCGGAGAAGGCGCTGTTCAAGCACATAAAGTTCGGCAGCAAGCCGCCCAAATACGGGATACTGTTCAAGCTTCCTGCTGTGTCGGCAGCGCCGAGGGACACAAGAGGCAGGATTGCAAGGATATATGCTACCAAGCTCGCCATAGCACTGAAGGCCGATTTCTATTCGAAGCGCTTCATAGCCGATAAGCTAAAGGAGGACCTGGAGAAGGCCGTAGAAAAGGTGAAGAACAGCCCTCCAAGGGAGAAGAAACCGGAAAGGCAGCAGTTCACAAGAAGGAGCATCGGAAACAGGGGCGCAGGATGGGGAGGCAGGAAAAAGGAGCACCAGGGCAACAGGAACGCGCAGTGGGGAGGCAACAAAGGCGATAGGAGGAACAGGGGAAGGCACGAAAACACAGGAAAGCACCCAAACAGGGTTTAGAGACAATATTATGCGCTTGAGGGCCAAGGCTTGCGCCCAGCGATATGCATGAGGGGGAGCGGCCTGCCTATGCATTTTTGTGTTACTTTTGGTGCAAAATCCGCAAAGAAAGTATTTAAATCCTTCCAGAGATGCAGAAGCAGGTGAAATATATGGAAGGACCAGGAGAAGGAAGAGGCGGAGGATAAAGATTTTATTTTATTTTTAGTATATCTATTCTTCTTTAGTGTTGCTTATATCTGTTTCGTTGTATTCTATGCGTTCGTATTGTTCGGTATCATAATTTATAAGGCCTTTATAGGTCTTGATCCTATACTTTTCTACCAAAGGTTTGTACTGCATAGAGTACATGTTATCGTAAAGCCTGTATGAGAGCCTGCCTATTAGTATCTCTTCTACTACTAGGTCCTCCAAAGTTATCCCTCGCACAGTGTTCAGAAGGTTATTCTTAAGCATATCCAGATTACCTTCTCTGTATATGGGTGCTATGAATATGACACCGTCAGGAGTTGATATATCACCTTCTAGTGCATATTTGTTTGTTGGGTAGGCTTCTTCGACAACATTCAGCATAAGATTTTTCCTTGTATCCTGGAATGCAGACATGTTATTTATTTTCATTATTATCATTGCTAAGTACTTGAATTCTGCATTTGCAAGGCTTGCAGTTATCCTTGTAAGGTACTTGTACTTCTCCTTCAACGCGTAATATGCATATCTGACGTTCTGCGGCTTTAGTTTGAAGCGTTCGGCTATATCAGAGAAAGTTGACATGCCGTTTGTATTCAGATCCCTTAGTACTGTGTATTCCGTAACTGTCATCTTGCCTTTCGGCTTCGTGCGTTCTTCACTGCTCCTCTTCCATACCTTTGTTTCTTCTATTATGTCGAAGAACTCATCCCTCAAAGGCACATAACCATAATAGTTGTTGTATGGCCCCATGTACCATGTCGATTTATATTCTTTTAGAGAACCCTTCCTCAAGTTGTATATGTTAATTGTAGCGTCATTGCTATCGTTTGCAAGCAGGTATATTACTAGATCGTACGGTCCTTTTGTGAGCATTGCGAGCTGCACTCTCGGCTCTTTTGCCAATGCCACTCTCAAGTCTTCCGCATTTGGCACCAAGTCATCGAATTTTACAAAACAGAGGAACATGCTGTAACCTAGCTCGTATAAGTCTATCTCTGCAAAATACTTTATCCCGTATTTCTTTTCTAGAACGGCCTTTTTCCTGAAAGCAGCTTGAGGCGTAATGCCGGCTATCTCGGCTATGCTGCTTATTGGCATCCTGGCGTTCATGCTCAGGCATCTGAGGATTGCCAGATCTGCCCTGTCCAATTCCTTCTTCTTCCCTGCTTTGGCCTCTTCCTTTCCTATTATTCCGTGCATACGGCCATTGCTGTCTATGGTGCCTATGCACTGCGGCTTTTCCAGGAACCTTATGTCATATACATAGAAAGCGTCTTTTGCCGGTATTACGCTTATCTCCATGTTCTGTGCCTTGAGCCTGTCTATTGCGGCCCTTACCTTGGGGTTCATGCCTGTTTGCTCAGGAAAAGTTGCCATTCTCTTGTACTTCGGCTCCTTGAAGGTACCCGATTCGTCTATTTTGCCGATGTATCTCACTATCGGGCCCTTCTTGCCCCTTGCCTTTGAAATGGCCCTTTCATACGAGTATATGTAATAGTTGCCCCTATAAACACGAAGAACCGAGAGCTTTTTGTTAAGTTCGCTTTCAAGTGCGTCTATCCTTTCCCTGATTAGCTTTGGAAGTTTATCCCTTTGCATAGTATTATTATTAAAATAATATTATTTATATATTATCTATTATAATAGTATTACGAATGAATATTATAATAATTATATGTTAAAATTTGCGATATATATGAAATAACTTTATCAGTATATCGCGCACGTGCACACAGACAGTATTATGGCAACCCATTTTATATATACAAAATCAGGCGTAAAATAAACTATGGTGGGAGTGGAACATGTATTGGAAACAATACGAGGATTTGTAATTCCATTGCAAATACCCACACCCAACTCCGCTCCCATCAATATGCTTGTTTTTCTTAAACCCCAAACCTTAGGTGCGCACCGCATCGGTGCGCATCCCCTTTATGATTTCAACACCAAACTGCAGTGGTAACCATGGGAATAATCCATAGAGCTAATAAAGAACATGTGCTTGATGATGACAAGAGGCCTGTCAAGGTTGTAAAGGATGGCGATAATTCATGGCATATAGAATATGACGAATCGCCAGAGGCGCTCAACGGCACGAAGAAGACCATGACGATGGCCGAGCTTCTCAATTATAATAAAAAGTGATTTCATGGTGGTGGGAAACGGGAACGCGAGTTCCAAAAGTGCGGCTAAAACGCTCTTCGCGAAGAAAGAGCAGCAATACAGCATAAAGCGCGACGGAAAGAGGTTCTACAAGTTCTACCTTGTGAACCCCAAGGATAATGCAGATCCTGACACAGTCGCCGAGAAGCTTATAAGCTTCGACGATGTTGAGGAGGTTTACGTTACTGACGGGGATTACGGCTTCATAGTCAAGACGCGGTTCCGCGACGGAAAGGAGCCTGATGATGTGTATGGGTATATACACAGGAAGATAGACAGCAAGTTCGGAGAGATAACCAGCTATTACAAATACAGGAAATGACGCTGTTTTTTCAAAACCCCAACCTTATGCGCGGCCTTTTGGCCGCGCCCTTTCTGACATTATGGAATACTCGTTGCAGTGCTGGTTTGGCGGTGCATTTTTTGAAGAAATGTAAAATTCTGCGCCGAAACACTTTAAATACTTTCTAAATCACTTTTCAACAAGGTATGGTGAATTTATGAATGGCAATAACGTAGAAGCTACCGGCAATGTAGACGCTACACATGTAGATGTGACTTCTAAGACCGGTCAGGTGCAGAGCCAGATAGCGACTAACAAGGAGGACCACTTGGCAGTGTACCACAGGACAATAGAGGAGATAGAAAAAATGCCAGTCATAGAGGAGACCATGACGGTTTGCCCTGAGTGCAAGCTGATAATAAAGGGCACGATATACAAGGACGGAGACAACGTTATGATAAGGAAGTACTGCCCGGAGCACAAGTGGACTATAGAGAAGTACTGGGAAGATTACGACATGTACATGAAGATGAGGCGTTACAATTATTTCGGGAGGGGATTCGACAATCCGAATGTCATAACCCCGACAAAGGGCGCCAACTGCCCGTTCGACTGCGCAATGTGCGAAAGGCACAAGTCGCACACTGGCCTTGCAAACGTTGTGGTTACGAACAGGTGCCACCTGAGCTGCTGGTACTGCTTCTTCTATGCAAAGGAGGGCGAAGCGATATACGAGCCCAGCCTCGACGAGCTAGACAAGCTGTTCAAGAACCTCAGGGGCCAGAAGCCCATACCGGCAAACGCGCTTCAGATAACCGGTGGAGAGCCGACACTTCACCCGAGGATAGTCGAGATAGTAGAGAAGGCAAAGGAGGACGGCTTCGACCAGATACAGCTCAACACAACGGGCATAAACATAGGCAACAACCCGGAGCTAGCGGTGAAGCTCAGGCATGCCGGCGTAAGCACGCTCTACATGAGCTACGACGGAGTGAGCGCGAGGGCCAACCCGAAGAACCACTGGGAGATACCATCCACTCTTGATGCATGCAGGAAGTCTGGCATAAGCGTTGTGCTGGTGCCCACTGTAATAAGGACAATAAACGACCATGAGCTTGGAGCGATGATAAACTTCGCGCTCAACAATATAGACATAGTCAGGGCTGTGAACTTCCAGCCGGTTTCGCTGGTAGGGAGGATGCCCACAAGGATGAGGGAGAAGCAGCGCATATCGATACCTGGGGCAATAAAGCTTGTAGAGGAGCAGACGAATGGCGTGATAGCGAAGGACGATTGGGCTTCTGTGCCTTATATAGGAGGCATAAGCAAGTTCATAGAGGCGCTTTCGGGAGAGTACAAGTACGACCTGTCCATACACTTCGCATGCGGCGCAGGCACATACCTGTTCCTCGACAGCGACAACAAGATAATACCGATATCTAGGTTCTTGGATCTTGAAGGGCTGATGGAGCACATACAGAACACGGTAAACGAGATGGACGGCAAGAGCAAGATAGAGAAGAGAGTCATGGCGCTGAAGTCGCTTGTCGGATTCAGGAAGTTCATAGACAAGAAGTACCAGCCGAAGTCGGTCAACTTCTCGAAGCTGCTGATGTCTGTGCTCATGAAGCACGACTTCGCATCTGTAGGGCAGTTCCAGATGAAGTCTGTGTTCCTGGGCATGATGCACTTCCAGGACGAGTATACATATGATATACACAGGGTAGAGAAGTGCGACATACACTATGCACAGCCTGATGGCGAGGTGCTTCCGTTCTGCACGTTCAACGTGTTCCCTGAGATATACAGAGACAAGATACAGAGGCAGTACAGCATACCTGCTACCGAATGGGAGAAGAACCACCACAACTGGAACTACTCTTCAGACAAGTACGTGAGGGATGTCAAGAAGCTTTCTTCAACAGAAGCATACAGGAGGACCTATGGCAGGATGGTAGACTATTTCGCGCTGCCAGTCAACGGCGGAAAGCATGTTGCTAACTTCGCCAACGAGAAGCTTGCGGAGACCATAGAGCAGGCAGTCAAGGCATAAATGCAGGTGTGATATATGGACACAAGAGATGAATCCGCTTCGAACGCGCCGCGTTATAAGCAGGACCTGGAGCAGCAGTCTAAGCAGAACATAGACGATTCTAAGAACTGGGTAGTTGAGGACGGGAAGAAATTCAGGCTGCCCTACAAGATGATAAAGCAAGTAGTACTATCTAACGTCAGCAAATCAGATATGATAGACCAGGAGCATGCCGCAAGGCTCCAATACAGGCTCCTGCTTCTAGAGCCCGTGATAAAGGCATATGTTGAGTTCCAGAAGGGCAGGATAACAATCATATACAATCCAACCGGCGCGGACAACATAAGGGAGAAAATGAGCCTCGACGATATCATAGCATTCCTTTCTAAGGAGGGGATAAGCGTCGACAGAAGCGCGATTGCGGAGAGGGATTACGATTACTACAAAGAGTTCTATTCTTATGCATTCCACCCGAAGGTCATACGCGAGCATCCCCCATATGGCTACACGCTGGAGCAGTGGAGGAAGATGAAGCCCAAGTGGGAGGAGAAGTCGAAGGAGTACGAGAAGAAGAAATGGCTTGACTTCAAGAAGTACCAGAAGGGCTATGAGGAGAAGCATCCAGAGGTTTATGCCAAGCCTTCGCAATGATGCGATAGGCTTTTCTTTTTATGCGTCTTCTCTGCATTATTTAGTATTTTATGTCCTTTATCAGGATTAGCTCCAGTGCCGCTACTGGCTCCTCTATCTTGAAATTGTTGAGCACCGCTGGATGTATCTCGCCGAAAAAGCCAACAGTTTCTCCGCTCACTTCTATGGCTGCACACCTTCCCTCTATGAAGCTCGGGTTCTTGCCCTCTTTTATTGCATACTCCAAGCCAAGCGAGCCCATGATGCTTTCTGCTACACTTTTTATCTCTGCAAATGTTGCCTTTGAATGCTCGGTTGCCATGGCGAGCGATATGTTCTCAAACACTCTGCCAGAATTAATGGAAAATGTTTCGCCGACCTCGAACACTTTCTGCGGCAGGGGCTCGCTAGTTGATATGCTCAAGGACTTCAGCAGGGATGGCAGTACATCGGTGCGCAGCATTGTTGCGTTTTCGGTCTTCGAATAGGCTATCCTTATTATCCGGTCCTTGTCGAACTTGCTCGCGCCCATGCTTGTGAAGTTTGTCTCCTCATTGGTCAGGACCTGGTTTACTTCTTCAATAAATCCGTGGCCTAGCGCCACATTGGCTACGAAATCCCTTAGCTTTGTTATCTGGCTCGGATAGCTGGGCGCTATAGGGTGGAATATGGGCTCAGGGATTATGTTGTTGTAGCCATACGATATCGCTATGTCCTCTGTGATGTCCTGCTCGTTAAGCACATCTATCCGGTATGGAGGCACATAGAACAGCACCGAATTGCCGTATTGCGCGCCTGGGTACCCCATCTTCTCTCCAAGCTCTATTGCCGCGGCGTTGTCGATATTTATGCCTAGCGAAGCCTCCATCTTGTAGAGCCGCATCCTGATCTCCCTGTATTCCGGCGATGGTGTAATCACCTGTCCCTTGCCGTAATCTATCTCGCACTGATATACTTCAGCGCCCATGTCAATGAATGAGCACGCGAATATGTTGGCGGTATCGTTCACGGTTTTCATGTCTGTGCCGGTTATGTCCACCAGGAGCGACCTTGTGGATTCTGTGACCTTCGTAATCTCCGAATTTATCATAGGTATAACAGAGAGCACATTCTTCGAATCTGACAGGAAAGGCACCAGGCCTGCCTTATTTGCGATTGTATTCTTGTACTGTATTCCCTTGCGGTTTTCCTCCATAACTTCTGAGAAACTCATTTCTTTAGTGCCCCCTAACGGCATGATCCTGCCTTCGGAAGACGCGCCGTATACCAGGCCTTCGCTTGCATCTATCCTGTCTAGATTGTGTATGCCCAGTGCTAGCTTCCTCCTCTTCCTGCCGTACGTATCCGACAGCTTTTCGGAGAAATCCATTAGGTACTTGAGCCTGTTGCCCGACAGGTCTATGTTTTTCACGACCATCGCTGCTATATATGGGCGTACCTTCTTCACATCTGCTGAAACCTTTATGCGCAGGGCCGTGCCCTCTTTCAGCTTATATGCATCCTTGTCGGGCTTTAGCTTGCCTGATATATATGATAGGGCCCTGACCAGGCCGTTATAATCAAGGAGGTCGGGCCGGTTGGGGGTGATATCTATGCTTATGTCCTTGTCTGTGATTTCCTCTATTTCCATGCCTATGCGCTCCGCTAGCTCTACGAATTTCTCTTTGCTTATGCGCTTCTCCACATCGCCCAAGGCGAACGTAACTACCGCCATGGTATCACATGCTCTTCTTGTACCTGAAATTCCTCAGCCAGCCTACCTGGTTCCTGTATATCTCCGAAAGGGAGCTGGTTTCAACATAATCGAACATCATCCTGTCGAGGCCCATTCCCCATGCAAGCACTGTCTTGCTGGTGCCCATCGCTTTGGTTATCTCCTTCCTTATAATTCCGCCTCCGAAGAGCTCTATGTTGTCGTTATGCTCCTTGTTGTAGTAATATCCTTCCATGCCAGGCTCTACGAACGGGAAATATGAAGGCTTGAACTTGACATCAATGCCAAGGTACGAGTAGAACTCGCGCATGGTGAATATCAGGTTTGACAGGGTGAGCGAATTGCCTATTATTATCCCGTCCAGCTGGTTCAGCTCGTTCAGGTGCTTGTAGTCTATGCTCTCGTTGCGGAACACCTTGCCCAGCGAGAACAGCTTCACAGGATATGCGGATTCTTCAAGACCCCCATATTTGAGTATGTTCTTCACAGATACAACAGTATTGTGCGTGCGCAGGAGCGCCTGCTTTGCGATGCTTTCCTTCCAGGCGCCATTCCACCCCTTCTTGTGCATGCGTCTTACCCTGCTCAGCACCCCGAGGTCGCTTATGTCTATCTCCTTTGGGTTCGAAAGGAAGAATGTATCCTGCATGTCGCGCGTCGGATGGTCCTGCGGCGAGAACAGCGCGTCGAAATTCCAAAACGCATTGTTTATTATTGGGCCCTCTACCTCGGAGAAGCCCATGCTTGAGAACACGCTGCGTATATAGTTGAAGAATCTGTGCGATGGGTGCATGCGCGCCGGATATGCACGCTCTGTCGGATCAGATACGTCGTAGCTCTTGAACTTCCTGCTCTTCCATATATCCGACTTTATTATGTCCCTGCTGAGCGACGTGATCATTTCTTCGGCCTTGCTGCCAAGCAGTTTCTTGCCTTCGTCTGTTATTGATATTGATGATATCGGGTTCCGCTCCTTTATTTCTGCCAGGCCCCTCTTCATGAGCTCGCCTATCCTATCCTTCTCCTCTCTTATGAGCTTTTCTATGCGCAAGCGGTCTTCCTCATTTTCCAGCCTGCCGAGCAGCTCCCTGTATGGATAGCCCTTGCCCACGGCGGATTTCCCGCTGCCGGTGAGCTTTAGATTTCCGTTCTCCACTGCGATCCAGCCGTTCTTGCGGGCCCATCCAAGCGCTATGCTGTCTATGCTGCCTGATATCTTCAGCTCGCCAGATTTGGCGATGATGCCGATTAAGCGCTCTTCTGGAAAGCCTTCCTTGATGTCCTCCTTGCCCTCTTCAGTTACCTTTATGCTGTATTGCTTTGAGCGCTGGATGGATATGTAACCGAGCTTCTCCAGGCCTTCCACATAGCTTGATGCGGCGCTTTGGTCTATGCCAAGCGCCTTGCACACCTCTTCCATGCTGCGCTTGCTGCCATCCTTCAAGTAGGATAGCAGACTTGATTCTTCTTTGGATATGCCTTCTGGAGCGCGTACCAACAAAACACCCTCAATGCACTTTCATGTATGTGTAGAATATTATGAGCAGCACTATGGCGAGCACTATTATGTACGTGAATATGCCCAAAGCCGCGTAGATTGAGCCGAAGAAGGCCTTTACCTCAGTCAGAAGGCTTTCTTTTACCTGGAATACAAGGTTGAAATTGTACAGGGGCTCGCCGCCGAACCATGATATCTCTGATATGTTGGCCTGGCTGGCAGCGAAGTTGCTCGGATAGTCTGGCAGCGGATATACCGAGAGAATCTTTGAATTTTTAGGCATGATTATGTTGAAGCGCGTGTCTTGCCCCAGGACTACGCCCCCAGAGCCGTGGGCGAAGTTCAGCACGTCGTTGTTGAACGTGAATCTGAGCACCCTTGGGCCGGTCTGGTTTACGGTTGTGACATTATACACGTAGTAATTCATGTACATGGTCGCTATGCCGCCGTAGCTGGTCCTGTTTATCGGGCCTGGCAACAGATGAAAGTCGTAAACGCCGGTCTTTGTGTTTATTATGTGTTGCACGAGCTGCGGGCCCACTATTGCCTGCCAGTTGCTCAGCGTGAGATTGAGACCGGACCTGTCTATTGTATATTGAGCCAGAGAGGAGTTAGGCAGGATTGTAGTAATGGCTTCGCTGACGTACGCGCTGCCGTTCAGGTTTATCGACACCGTTGTATTGATGTTGCTTATACCGTAAACGATGCCCGAGGCGCCGGCAGCGGATGCCATAGCGTAGGCAAGTAGTACTATAAACGCGGCATATGGCAGAAGCTTCAAGCAATGCACCGATTCTATTGCTGAGTTCAATAATAAATAACTTGTTATATCATTGCCGGTACGTAGCGAACGCGCACGCGGCAGGATCGCCTAACCTATTTATACTTATATCTTTCTAAACTTAATAAACAAAGTGATAACATGATAACGGGATTCACAGTATCAAATGTAGAAGGCAAGATCGAGTCTATGGAGGCTCTTAGCAGGCAAAGGTTCCCAAAGATAAACGTTAACCTTGAGGAGGTCAAGTCTTCGAAAGAGGGCGTTACCGTAAAATACAGCTTCATGGCAGATTATTTCGATAGCGATTCGAAGGACGCAAAGAGCATAGGGCAGCTCAAGCTCGCAGGCTCTGTGGATATTAAGGAATCGACCGAAGGCGTCAGCGCCATAATGAAGTCGTGGAACGAGAAGCACATACTCCCGACCGCACTGGCTGAGGAAATAATGAACGGGCTCAACTTCAGGTGCAGCGCTACTGGAACTCTTGTAGCGTATTCGCTGGGGCTCATACCGCCCCTGGGCATAAGCACCATAAAGATACAGGAACCTGACGCCGGCAAGAAGTAGTGAATTAAGGCTTGGTTATCTTTATATGGCATAGCGCTAGCTCTGCCATATTTTCTGGCGGACCTGGCGGGAGTTGCATCGCAATAGCCTTTGCTAGGGCGATTTTGAACCCGCAGCCGCGTGGTCCGAAGCCACGCGCGCTATCCAAGTTGCGCCACAGGTCCGCACTGTTAAGCTGATGTGTCGCCAAAGGTGAACTACCCCGCCCTTACGGACGGGACTTCTGCCACGTCCGTTAGTTTGGGACTTCTCGCTTCAACAGAAATGCTTGCTTTCACATGCGGAATATGTTTTATATAAACCAGCATGCTACTTGTAGAGGCATTGCCCTCAGCGAGCGTCTCCCCTATGTTCCATAGGGAAAGCCCCAGTTTCCGTATCATATTCGCAGCACTCACATCCCTGTCATACAAGCATCCGCAACTGGGGCATACGAATGCTCTATCTGACAAGTCAAGATGCAGCGACCTACCGCAATTTGGGCATATGCCAGTTGTCCTTTCGAACCTGCCGATTTCCAAAGGAGTGCATGCCTTTCTTTTGAGGACATTGCGGAATTCTCCTATGGAAGTTTGGTAAATCTTCTTCCCATAGAACGTTGCCCAACTGGCTATGTTGTCATTTTGGTAAGCAACATATTGATAGTTGCAAGTTACATAATGTGCAAGTTTGTTGTTGATGTCTCTCTTTTGGTTGTTCTGGTGTGCAAACTCCCTGTTTATCTTATAAAGCAATTTGAGCCCTCTTTTGGACCTTGTTTTCTTCTCTTTGTCATATTTAGAACGGGAGAATGCATGGTAAAGCCTTTTTGTGCGTTCCTGCATAGGCACCGCATACTGCACCTGTATGCCGTTTGAGAATGTAACCTGGTTCTTTATGCCTAAATCTATTCCCACTGCTTTATCGTTCTGTGCTTTTTCACTTTTAGCCGCATATGCCACTACATGCAGGAAGTAATCGCCATTTCTCTCTATCAGGTTTGCAGTTGCAAATTCATAATTCCCTGGAATTTGGTCAAGCCCAACGGCCTTGAAATCGCCCAACCCCTGAATATGGACGCGTTTCCTCTCCATGTCTATCTTGTATGTTATGCCGTACTGCATGAGAGGAATGGAATGCAGCGACTTTATGTACTTGATTTTGCCAACCCTCTTCCCTTCTTTCTTCAGTTTTGTCAGCGCTTTTATGTTGTTCTGAAGCCTCTTTATCATGTACTCCTTCATTTGCGATGACAAAACGTTCAGTTCTCTTTCTTCAGGCGCATCATTGACTTTTATGTTTACCTTTTTAACATTATAGTCCTTGTATGGTACGGATTCCGTTACACCTTTTGCAATTATGTAATTTGTGAACCATTTGCCTTCAAGGAATGCCCTCTTAATGCTGTTGAGTTTTTGATTTGAGATCTTGTTTGCGTCAAACTTTATCTCGAATACCCTTGCCTCTTGGCTCTTCCTTCTTATCCTAGTTTCCCTTCCTTTTTCCCTTATCTTGTTGTTCTTTTCTATATTTGCCATGTTATTTGCCTTGATTTTCCACATATCTTTTTAGTACGTCGAGAGTCACCTGACCGGTAGTCGCAAGAAAATATGACGGGGACCATAGAATACCCTTCCATAACTGCTTCTTTATATTAGGGAAATTTCTTTGTAATTCTCTGAACGATATTGTTTTCAACGCGTTTATATATCTTGGTATGTCCAGTGTGGGTTTGGCTTTGAATATCATATGGAAATGGTCATTGTCGCATTCTAGGTCAATTATTTCAACATCAAACGATTCATTTATCTCTCTTACCTTTTGTTTTAGGAAATACAATCCTTTCATCTCTAAATAACCTTCTTTCTGTATTTTACCGCCTGTATGAAGTGGTATTGAAGTGCATATACTGAATGCGCACCTTTGTCTAATATGTAACCCACGATATTATAGTTATTATATTATTTGAATATAAACCTTTTCTTCACTTTCATCCCTCTCTTGCGAAAGGGGACTTCCCGCTCGCAAAGTTAAAAAGCTTTGTCTGCCTTATGTTCCCCAGCGTTTTCCAGTACTCGCGTATGTGCATGTTAAGCTCCTTGTCCTTCATGTTTTTGCGCACCGCATCTATGGTGTGATAATCCGATGGGTAGCCTGAGCCTAGCTCCATAGAAAGAGATGCGCTGAGCTGGTCCATCGCCCTGTCGCGCTCGACCTTTGCCATTATGCTTGCAGCTGAAACTACGGGGTACCTTGAATCTGCCTTATGCTCAGCTACTACTGTAGTGTATTTGACGCCCTTGAGCCCTTTTGTGCGTATGCCGTATACCTTGGTAGGCTTGTTGCTCAGCATGTTGACGCGTATGCCGAACTTCTCAGCTATCACGTCAGGGGAGTCCAAATAGAGAAAATTCACTTCTTGGTCAAATTTGTCAAAAAGCTTTGCGAAATGTATGGCTTCGAGTTCATTCAGCGATATCCCCGCCTTCATCGCCGAATTGATTTCTGCAGGAGCTATCCGGTCTATCTTCACGTCCTCCACTATGTCGAGTATTGAACTGTAGAGCTCGTCGCGGCGCTTCCTGCTCAGCAGCTTGGAATCACGCACCCCTATCTCGGGCAGCTTGTGTACCATTGCTTTCTTGACAGAGACTAGCGAAATCACGAGCGGCCCTATCAGGGCGCCCCTCCCCGCCTCATCCCCGCCGCAAAGGATTATGAAATCACCGCGTTCATAGCCCCTTCAGGTCGACCATTATGTAGTCGGCTACGGCGGTGACGGAATTATACGGTATCTTCGCATGACCGTCCTGGGCGTCAAGCTTGCTCGATATGCTGCTGTCCACGTTCGGCTCAACGAGTATGTAGTTTATCTTGCCGGTTATTTCGTTAACATCGGCATCTATAAACCTGCCAACATCAAATCCACTGACACTTATCACTTTCTTGCCGACTAGCTGTTTCGCTATGATAAATTTTACCATGCACGTCACCTATACTAGTTTCTTACCGAAACTAATTAATATATTTATGTATTGGGATATATACGTGCAGGTAAAGGGCATTATTTGCATATTGCTCTTTGATGTGGCCTTTTTGTGCACGTGGAGTAATTCGCATGGAGAATATTTTACTCAAGGAAAAGCAGGCGAACATACTGGTCGCGCTGATGGACGCTTCGCAGAGCTGGTATATATCCAGCCTGGCCAAGGCCGCGAATACGACCTATGTGCACGCGTGCAACTTCCTTGTTGAATGCGAAAAGCTCGGCCTGACATCAAGCGAGAAGCACGGCAAGATAAAGACGATAAAGCTTACTGAAAAAGGCAAGGATGTCGCAGAGCGCCTGGTAGACATATACAAGGCCATACGCCCGGAGGAACAGGAATCGCAGAAGCCTGCAAAGGAGGACGAGCCAAAGGTTAAACAACCTGCACAGTAGTGCGCTTCTTTATCGCGTTTATTATGTGGCCGTAATCGCGGTAGTGCGCTATAGCTGCAAGCGATACTGTGTACTCGCCCGGATCGGCATCTGTGCCATTATACACGCTAAGGCTGATTTCTTTCTCTTCCTCGGGGGCCATTTCGCCCATGCGCACCTCCCTCTGCTTCGACATGCCTATCTCGTCAAAGCTCAGTTTGTTAGGCAGTTCGACCACAAGCGATGTGAGCAGCACCTCATTGGTGAGGTTCTTCAGCTTGACCTTGAGCATGACACTGCTCTTCCTTCCGGAAAACATCTTGTACGGCGTCCATTCAGTAAACAGACGATATGGTATGTTCTTCGTTATGTCCGCGCTCACATCCTTTTTCCCGAAAATGTTGAATATTGCCATGTTAGTCGCCCTGATCCAATTCAATATTCATAACAAACATATATATTTTTATTCGGTGTAATTATTTATTATAAATACCGAGCATTCGGGATTTATAAGGTTGTGTCATGCCGATAAAACATAATTTGACCAAGTATGACATCTTGCAGGAGAAACTGCACAAGCTCTCGCAGAAACACGAGAGCGAATACACGGATGAGGATTGGCAGCTGAAGAATGTGGGAGTGCTGATAGCGGCATTTTCCTCAGGGCTTTCGTGGAAGACCCACAAGGCGCTCTCTGACAACCAGTACGAATTCAACAGCGAGGGAATACGGGAGGAGTTCTCGGCGGCGAAAACTGCAAAATGGAAGAATATTACTGCCACTGACGTATATGAAGTGTCGCAGAAGAGCATACCAAAATCGAAGTTCGCCAGCTGGATGTATTATACGGTAAATATGCAAGAGCACGACACCTACAAGGCTGCGTGGGAGAGGTTCAATACTTATATCCTGTCTGAGGAAAACGACGGAATCGAAATGGAAAAGTTGTATTAGAAAAGCAACCTTTTTAAATACGGCAAACAGCTGCGCCGCCTTTACGACAACAACACTTTTTAGTAGTGGAAGTTTTCATACAAGAACAGCTACAAAGATACCGCATTTGGTGCAATCTGCTATATAAATCTTGTTTCTAAAATTGTAAGTGCCGAGGGGGTTTAAATGGCGACTAAATTTGTGATAAAGAGGAACGGGGAAAAGGTGGGTTTTGATGAGGGGAAGATTGAAAGCGCAATAGCTAGGGCTTTCGCTAA